>NZ_JBNCAR010000024.1:0-56939 GCF_051280715.1 Thauera sp. AutoDN2
TCGAACACTTCGAGGCCCTCCTGCCCTGGAATCTCAAGGCTGAGCAGTTGATCACGGCGTAGCGAGCCCGGGGAAGATGGGGTTCGTGGAGCGCTTACACATGTATCGCCGTAGGGCTGATCTTTGTGCTTCTTGCACTCGGCACCCCCGTATTTGCGGCCCTCGCTCTATCAGGCGCCTTCGGTATCGTCATGGTTGAGAACCTCGATTTCCTTCTCAACCGCCTCAAATCGCTTCCATTCTCCACCACTGCAAGCTATTCACTCACGGTCATTCCCCTCTTCATCCTGATGGGGGCCTTCGCTCATCACGCGCAAGTCGGTAAGCGACTGTTCAATGTCGCACGCAAGTGGGTTGGGCATTTGCCGGGCGGTCTTGCCATGGCCGGGATCCTTACTTCGGCAGGCTTTGCGGCCACATCGGGATCATCGGTCGCCACGGCCGCCACGGTTGGCGCGGTCGCGATCCCTGAGATGAAGAAGGCGGGTTACGACCCCCGCCTCGCTGCAGGCTCGGTCGCAGCGGGCGGTGTTCTAGGCGTACTGATTCCGCCTTCGGTTCTTCTGATTTTCTATGCCGCGCTTACGGAAGTGTCCGCAGGCAAGATGTTGATCGCCGGTTTTGTACCGGGGATTCTGACCACGCTCGTTTTCATGGCCGGCATTGCGGTGATCGGCCGCCGTGGCATGAACCAAGAGGCGCGCAGCCCGCGTTCGCCGTGGGGCGAGCGAGTTCGTGCAACGGGACAAGCCTGGCAGGTAGTCGTGCTTTTCGTACTCGTACTTGGCGGAATCTACGTTGGCCTCATCACCCCGACTGAAGCGGGTGCAATCGGGGCGCTCGCCGCCCTCGTGATGCTGCTGTTCTCACGCGTCGCCCGTGCATCGCTGGGCACGCGGCTCCTGGATAGCTTTCGCAGTACCGCGACCACCACGGTGATGATCCTCTTCACGATGATCGGTGCCGGGATATTCAGCTATTTCCTGACCCTAGTTCAAATACCGCAGGCGATTGCAGAGGTGATTGTTGAAAGCGGCATCTCTCCTTCCTTGATTGTCGCGGTTCTGCTGCTGGCCTATGTCCCACTGGGGATGTTCCTCGATGCGTTCTCGATGATGGTAATCACCCTGCCGATCGTGTTCCCCACGGTTTCAGGGCTTGGCTTTGACCCGATTTGGTTCGGAATCTTATGCGTCAAGATGTGCGAGATCGGGCTGATGACACCTCCGGTAGGCTTGAATTGCTTTGTCATCGCAGGGATCGACCGAAGCACATCCTTGGCAGACGTATTCCGTGGCGCGCAGTGGTTCGTGGCAATGGAGATGTTCACCGTGGCCATCCTGTTCGCATTTCCCGCGATCACGACCTGGTTGCCCGAAACGATGATGGGACGCTGAGGAAAGGGAGAAGCTCATGCGCGAGAACTATGGCACGGCACTCATCACGGGCGGTGGGTCGGGGATCGGGCGGGCCGCTGCGCTTGCACTCGCTCAACGAGGCGCGCGCGTCGTCGTCACTGACTTGAGGCTCGAGAGTGCCATCGAAGTTGCTCGGGAGATCACGACGGCGGGTGGTGAGGCAATCGGTATCGCGCTCGATGTTGGAGATGCGGCGTCGATACTGTCGGGGTTCGATCGAACGGAGGCAGAGTTCGGGAATGTGGATGTCCTTGTAAACAGCGCTGGACTGCTCTTGGTCGAGCCACTCCTCAGCTTTTCTCCGGAAAGTTGGGAGAGGGTGATGCGCGTCAATGTCACCGGAACCTTCCTGGCAAGCCAGCGCGCTGCGCAAGGCATGGCCGAACGAGGCTATGGACGTATTGTTAACATCACCTCTGTCTCGGGGCTACGAGCAGGGGTGGGGCGCACGGCCTACGGCACATCAAAGGCTGCCATCATTGGCCTCACCCGGCAGTTTGCGCTGGAACTCGGCCCTCTCGGAGTGACCGCGAACGCGATTGCTCCGGGAGCAATCGAGACCCCGATGACATTGGGTACCTACAGTGATGAGACCTGGGAAAACATTCTTGCTATGGTCCCCACGAAGCGCCGTGGCACTCCCCAGGATATCGCTGAGGCGATCGTCTACATTGCGTCCCCTGCCGCCTCTTACGTTAACGGAGAGACGCTCACCGTGGACGGAGGCTATGTGGCCGCCGGCATGACACAGACAGGCAGGTTACGCGTCTGACCCGTGGAAATTGTTTCGACGCCCGGAATCGATACGCTACAGGCCAATCTTCGGGCTCGATGACACCGGGTAGGAGCGAGAAGTCGACGGGATTCAGCACGGATTCGCCTGCAGTTGCCTCCACGAAAGATGTGCGCTCCCACTTGTCACCCCGAAGGGGCCAAGGCGCGTCGTAACGTCGTGCGCCGACGGACAAGGCGTAGCAGTAGCGCTGCGTCCGTACTCAGTGCATGGGACTATCACGGTCGCCGAAATCTCAACAGCAAACACCGAGAGACATTCCTGAATGAACACCCGCTACCTCGACGATCTGCAGGCCGGTCAGACCTTCAAGACCAATGGTGTAACGCTCACAGAGGGCGACATCATCGACTTCGCACTGAAGTATGACCCTCAGCCGTTTCACTTGGACGTCGTAGAGGCCGCGCAATCCCCCTACGGTGGCCTCATCGCCAGCGGGTTCCAGAGTGTCGCCTACTGCTTCCGCTTATTCATACAAAGCGGAGTCTTTCTTGATTCCAGTATCGGGTCTCCGGGAATTGACGAGCTCAGGTGGCTCGCGCCTGTTAGGCCCGGCGATACCCTACGCACAGAGGTCGAAGTGCTTGAGGTTCGTCCATCGTCGTCGAAACCTGACCGTGGGATTGCAAAACTCAAGTATCAAGCGAGAAACCAGCAGAACGAAGTAGTTTTGACCTTCCTGGTTAATCACCTTCTCAGGCGTCGTGTGTCGTGACGTCTCTGCCAAGCAGCTCAAGCCGCTTACGGTGAACACCAAATGGCATGCAGATATTCGTTCACCGACACCCAGGACGAAAGTGCAGGTGCCGGGCCGCTGGCAGACAAGGTGCATCACATGCCCTCGAGGCTCGGACGTTCGCGCAACTGGATCATCAAGCAGGCGCTTCTCCCAAGAGGAGACGCACGCCCGCCCGGCCCGATAGGCGCTGGCTGACGTCGACGCAGGCCTCATCATCGACCACCTGGCAGTGCAGACTTGGGCGGATAGTCTTGGTACGAAGACGGCGCTGCCGCACGGGTGAGGCTAAGGTGGTCCAGCAAAGCGCTTTCCGCAAAAGGCGCCCATGTGAATAGCTTGCTGACGGTGCTCGCGAACATGTCGCCTGTTGCATTGGCGATCACCTACGGCACGTGGTCGGGACCCCTTCCGTGCTGCGATTGGTCGCAGCCGGCGGAACGGCTTGCAATCCTGACCCTCTCAGATATACTCATAACCATATATTTTTAAACACTTTTCTTGATCTCAACTGGCTAAGAAGTCGGCTTGCCAATTTATGCCGACATCTCTGCCAACAATTGAAGGGCAAACTCGGTGGAACGCCTGTAGATGAAGGGGGCGACCTGCCAATTTATGCCCTTCGCTACAATAGTCCCTCCAGCCGAGCGTAGCCATCCCCACCGTCCTCCACCTCGACCCCGACCTCCTCGTCGTAGACAAGCCCGCCGGCCTGCTCTCGGTGCCCGCACGCGGTGCCGACCGTCAGGACTGCCTCGCAGCGCGTGTCCAGGCCCTCCACCCGGACGCGCTGATCGTGCATCGCCTGGACGCGGCCACCTCGGGGCTGGTGCTGTTCGCACGCGGCCTTGAGATGCTGCGCCGCATGAGCCTTGCGTTCGAGCAGCGCATGGTGGGCAAGGAGTACCTGGCGGTCGTTCAGGGGCATCTGGCACACGACGCAGGGGAGATCGACCTGCCGCTGGGCGAGGACGCCGCACACCGCCCACGCCAGGTCATCGACCCGCTACACGGCAGGCGCTCGCTCACGCGCTACCGGGTACTGGCGCGCGTGGGCAAGGGCGCCGAAGCACGCACGCGTGTGGCGCTGAAACCGGTGACAGGGCGTGCACACCAGTTGCGCGTTCATCTGCAGGCGCTCGGCCACCCGATCCTCGGCGATCCGCTGTACGCACCACCGGACCAAGCCGCGCATTTCGCACGCATGCATCTGCACGCCACGCGCATCGCCTTCATCCATCCGCGCACTCGGATACCCCTGAAGTTCGAGAGCCCCGTGCCGTTCTGAGCATCCCGCATCGACAGGGGGGCGCAGGGGGCCCACGTGCGACACACCCCACGCTGTTCTCGTACGCTCTCAACGCTTTACGCGCTGCTGTCTAGAGACCGGCCCCAGACCGCTTCTGCGAACCTGCCAGGCCCCGCCCCCTTCTCAGGCAAACGCGAGTTCGACCCGGTTGCGCCCTAGGCGCTTCGCGTTGAGGAGGGCTCCATCGGCTGCCTCGGTGAGCGCCGAGGCCGCGCTGATCTCGGGATACACCGAAATTCCGGCGCTGAACGTGGCGTAGAGGGAGCCTCCGGAATGTGCATGCGGGAGCACCGCGAAATCGCCCCGGATCCGGTCGATCACGGTTCTTGCCACCTCGGTGTCAGCACCCGGCAAGGCCACGATGAACTCTTCGCCGCCATAACGACCGATCAGATCAGTGGCGCGCAGACGTCCCTTCAGCAGCCACGCCAAACCGCGGATCACCTGATCGCCAACCGGATGTCCATAGGTATCGTTGATCGACTTGAAATGATCAATGTCGATCATCGCCACCGTGATTCGGGTCGGCTCGGCGGCGCTGGCGACCATCGCCTGCAGGCGCGCCTTCGCTGCGGTATGGTTGAGCAGACCGGTCAGCCCGTCGACCTGGCTGGAACGCTGCGTTTCGCGGAAGCGCGCGATCTTCGTCTTCACCACAGCAGCCAGCAGCACCGGGTTGAAGGGCTTGATCAGGAACTGGTCGCCACCGAGTCGCAGCGCCTCGACCTGCATGCCAACATTGGACTCCCCGGACAGATACACGATCGGGATCGACTGATACGCAGACATCTGGCGCAGCACCCGCGTGGCCTCGACGCCATTGAAGCGCGGCATGTACATGTCCATCAGGATGAGGTCCGGGCGGTACTGCTCCAGCACCTCCAGCAGCGTGCCCGGATCGCCGATCGCCTGGCTGTCGATACCGTGCTCGGCCAGCGTGCGCTGGATCAGGGCGGTGGCCACGCGGGAATCCTCCACCACGAGCACCCTGTGCCTTACCTGCTCATGCGCCTGCACCAGATCAAGAATCCGGCTGAGTACGGCGGACGACTGCTCCTCGGCAGGGATCGCGACATCGATGCCTGCGCGCATCAGCACCACGATCGGATCGATGTCAGAGCGTACACCAAGGTAAAACAACTGGCTCGCCGGGCAGGCCGTGCGCACGGCCTCGATGCGCTCAAGTTCCTGTGGTTGCGCCACGGCGTGGCTGGGCACGAACAACACCGCAAGCGGCCCCTCCGTCCCGGGGAAATCGCTCTCCCAGCCGATCAGCGCCACCTTGAAGCCAAAGAACTGCAACTGGCGACTCAAGCCTTCACCGAGCTCGCGTCCATTGGGATCTGCCACGATCCAAACCGACCTGGGCTTCACCCAGTCGATCTCCTTCCGTGCAGGCGCATCCGGTTTGGCCCGGCACGCCGGCACCGGCGTCCGCGAGGTGTTCACCGAACCCAGCAGGGTGTCGAGCTGACGCTGCAGGGACGCGATGTCCTGCTGCGGCAAGGGATGTGAGGACTGGTCGCCGAGTCGCGCAAGCGCGGCGTTCTCCAGCCCCTCGCATAGCCGCACGAGCCCAGGCAGACGAATACGGCTGAAGTGCTCGGCGAGGCTGTTGATCGCCACCGCAAACTCGATGAACTGCTCGAATCGCCCGTCCTCGACATACCGATCCCAGCGCCTCCGAAGCGCATGAAGACGGTCCTCGACAGAACTGGGCGGCAGACTGGACATGACGGGCTCCGCGTGTGCGATCGGGCATTCTCCCCTTCCCGGGAGCGCAACACAAGGCCTGAATATTCCAATCGGATGCCTTCGCAACCCGGTGAGCAACCTGTGTCCGAACGATGGCAAGACCGCAGCCCTCGCCACACGACCAACGGGGCACATCCCGGAGCAAATGATGCAAACACGCCACAAACCGTCCAGAAGGTCCCGGGCGATGAGAGAATCCGCGCCCCGAACGCGCCAGCCCATGGCGCTACCCCCTGTTTACAAAACAATTCCAGTACAAAGGACAAGATGATGTCGAAGAAGTTGGCAGCCCTGATCGCCCTCGGCCTCGCGACCGCAACGCCGGTCATGGCCGGACAGGCCGATGCGAAGGGTTTCGTTGAAGACAGCGCGCTGAACGTGCTGTTGCGGAACGCTTACATCAATCGCGACTACAGCGACGGCCGCCAGGACAGCGCCGAATGGGGCCAGGGCATCGTCGCCAACTTCGAGTCGGGCTTCACCCAGGGCACCGTCGGCTTCGGCGTCGACGCGTTCGCTGCCTACGGCCTGCGCCTGGACAGCACCCGCCGTCGCAGTGGCAATGGCGGCATCGACTTCTTCATCCAGGACAGCAATGGCAACCCGGAGCACGACGTCGCAAAAGGTGGCGCCTCGCTGAAGGTGCGCCTGTCCAGCACGGTGCTCGCCTACGGCGACCTGCGCCCGAGCCTGCCCGTGCTCAACCACGACGACTCGCGCCTGCTGCCGGAGAGCTTCACCGGCACCATGTTGACCTCGAACGAGATCGAAGGCCTCGAATTCGTTGCCGGCACCTTCCACGCCCAGTCGCGCAAGAGCGACGAGGGTCGTGACAGCGGCGGCCTGAAGGGCATCGACGTGATCGGCGCAAGCTACGCCTTCAGCGACGCCCTGAGCGCTGCGCTCTACGCCTCCGACGTCGACAACGTCGTGCGCGCGAACTCGTTCAAGCGCCAGTATCTCAACCTGAACTACACGCTGCCGATCGCCAGCAACACGCTGAACTTCGACTTCAACGGCTACCGCACCGAGTACGACGTCAGCAAAGACAAGAACCGCATCTGGAGCCTGGCCGCAACCTACGCCACCGGCCCGCATGCGTTCACGCTGGCCTATCAGCGCAGCACCGGCGATGTCGGCTACGACTATGGCTGGTACCAGAACGCGGGCGGCACCGGCAACGGCGGCGGCTCGATCTGGCTGGCGAACTCCTACTGGTCCGACTTCAACGCCAAGGACGAGCGGTCGTGGCAACTCGCCTACTCGGTGGACTTCGCCCAGTACGGTCTCCCCGGCCTGAAGTACCGCGTCGCCTATGTCCGCGGCAGCGACATCGACGTCGGCACCACCACCGATGGCAAGGAACACGAGTTCTTCAATCAGGTCTCCTACACCGTGCAGAGCGGCGCCGCCAAGGACCTGAGCCTGCGCCTGCGCACCTCCTCGCTGCGCGTTTCGAGCGATGCGATCGGCTATAACAACAGCGGCAAGGAAGTCCGCGTGTTCGTCGACTACCCGTTCAACGTGTTCTGATCCGCAACGCACAGGCGAAAAAAACGGGAGCCGAGGCTCCCGTTTTGTTGGCCTTTCACCGCGGCCAGCGGGCGTTTTCAAACCCGCCAGCCGAAAACCCGAACTACTCAGCCAAGATCGAAGCGGTCGGCATTCATGACCTTCGTCCACGCGACAACGAAGTCACGCACGAACTTTTCCTTGCTGTCGTCCTGCGCATACACCTCAGCGTAGGCGCGCAGGATGGCGTTGGAGCCGAACACCAGATCGACGCGGGTCGCGGTCCACTTCTTCGCGCCGCTCTTGCGCTCGACGATGTCGTAGCTGTTACGCCCGGTGGGCTTCCAGCTGTAGGACATGTCGGTCAGATGGACGAAGAAGTCGTTGCTCAGCACACCGACCCGGTCGGTGAAGACGCCATGCTGGCTACCGCCGTGATTGGTACCCAGCACGCGCATGCCACCGATCAGCACCGTCATCTCCGGGGCCGTCAGGCCGAGCAACTGGGCGCGGTCGAGCAGCATCTCCTCGGGCTGGACCACATAGTCCTTCTTCTGCCAGTTGCGGAAGCCGTCATGCAGCGGCTCGAGCACTTCGAAGGACTCGACGTCGGTCTGCGCCTGCGTAGCATCACCACGACCCGGGGCGAACGGCACCTCGACGCTGAAGCCCGCGGCCTTGATCGCCTGCTCCAGGCCGACGTTGCCGCCCAGCACGATCACGTCCGCCACGCTGGCACCGGTCTCGGCGGCGATCTTCTCGTACGCCGCCAGCACCTTGGCCAGGCGGGTCGGCTCGTTGCCTTCCCAGTCCTTCTGCGGCGCAAGGCGAATACGCGCCCCGTTGGCACCGCCGCGGTAGTCAGAGCCGCGGAAGGTGCGGGCACTGTCCCAGGCGGTGGCAACCATGTCGCTCACCGACAGCCCGGCGGCGGCGATCTTCGCCTTCACCGCGGCAACGTCGTAGTCCTTGCGGCCGGCCGGCACCGGATCCTGCCAGATCAGGTCCTCAGAAGGCACGTCGGGGCCGATGTAGCGCGTCTTCGGGCCCATGTCGCGGTGGGTCAGCTTGAACCACGCACGGGCGAAGACTTCCTCGAAGTAGGCCTGATCGTCGCGGAAGCGCTCGGCGATCTTGCGGTACTCGGGGTCGAACTTCAGCGCCATGTCGGCGTCAGTCATCATCGGCTTGCAGCGGATCGACGGATCCTCGACGTCGACCGGCATGTCTTCCTCGGCGATGTGGACCGGCTCCCACTGCCAGGCACCGGCGGGCGACTTCTGCAGCCACCAGTCATGCTTGAACAGCATGTCGAAGTAGCCGTTGTCCCACTTGGTCGGCTTCGACGTCCACGCGCCCTCGATGCCGCTGGTCACCGTGTTGCGGCCGATGCCGCGGGTCGTGTGGTTCATCCAGCCGAAACCCTGCTCTTCAAGATCGGCGCCTTCCGGTGCCGGGCCGAGATTGGCCGCGCTACCGTTGCCGTGCGCCTTGCCGACCGTGTGACCGCCAGCGGTGAGCGCGACGGTTTCCTCGTCGTTCATCGCCATGCGGGCAAAGGTCACGCGCATGTCCTGGGCCGTCTTGAACGGGTCGGGCTTGCCGTCGACACCTTCCGGGTTCACGTAGATCAGGCCCATCATCACCGCGGCAAGCGGGTTCTCCAGGTCGCGCTGACCGGAGTAGCGCGAGCCCTCGCTGCCGCTCGGGGCAAGCCATTCCTTCTCCGAGCCCCAGTAGATGTCCTTCTCGGGATGCCAGATGTCCTCACGGCCGAACGCGAAGCCGAAGGTCTTGAAGCCCATCGACTCGTAAGCCATGTTGCCGGCGAGGATGATGAGGTCAGCCCAGCTGACCTTGTTGCCGTACTTCCGCTTGATCGGCCACAGCAGGCGGCGGGCCTTGTCGAGGTTGCCGTTGTCCGGCCAGGAGTTGAGCGGCGCGAAGCGCTGGTTGCCGGTGCCGCCGCCACCACGGCCGTCGGCCACGCGGTAGGTGCCGGCAGCATGCCAGGCCATGCGGATCATCAGGCCGCCGTAGTGGCCCCAGTCGGCCGGCCACCATTCCTGGCTGTCCGTCATCAGGGCCTTGAGGTCGTTCTTCAGCGCGTCGACGTCGAGCTTCTTCAGTTCCTCGCGGTAGTTGAAGTCCGGCCCCAGCGGGTTGGTCTTGGTGTCGTGCTGGTGGAGGATGTCCAGGTTCAGCGCCTTGGGCCACCACTCCATCACCGAGTTGCCGGCGGCCGTGTTGCCACCATGCATGACCGGGCACTTGCCCGCGGTACTCGTGCCGTTTCCACTCATCTCGTTCTCCTTCTGTGGATTTGCTTGACCTTGATCCTGAATGACGGCCGTGCAGCGACGCGTGCCCTGTCGCGCCGGCTCTCAGCGACTGCTGCCCCATCCTGTGGGGCAGATTCATTGCCCACGGACTCAGCGTAGCAAACATCGCGCAGGAGTGAAGCAATTGCGATGATTTATTCAGGCTATCGTAAAATACTCCTTAAAAGTTTTTGCGTATCAAAATGCTTCCACAAGAAGCACATACCGCCGACTCCACCTTTCCGCCGCGGCAAGGCCAGGGCGCGGTCGCCGTGCAGGTTCCGGGCTGCAAGGCTCCACTCAGCGCCACCTTCTCCAAGCACACCATCTCCGGCCCGGTGCTCGGTGTGGGCGTGGCACAACTGTCCGCCCACCGCGACGCCCTGATTTCAGCCTGGCAATCAGCCCTGCAGCAATCGGCCCGATAGCCCCCCGAAGGCTGTTTTTGAAGGAAAATGCCGTACTCGCCCGCTGGCCGCAATGTACGGCAGGGCCGCGGATTCATCCTTCAGGAAGCAAGCATGCTGCAAACGTTCCCCGCCTTCGCCGGCGTGAAAGGCCCCGTCGTCGTCGTCGTCATGGATGGCTACGGCATTCCGACGAACCCGACCGGCAGCGCCATCGACGCGGCGCGCAAGCCCACCCTCGACCGCCTGTTCGCGCAATACCCCAACATCACGCTGCGCGCGCACGGCACCGCGGTGGGCATGCCGTCCGACGACGACATGGGCAACTCCGAGGTCGGCCACAACGCCATCGGCGCCGGCCAGGTCTATGCGCAGGGCGCAGCCCTGGTCGCCAACGCCATCGCCGAAGGCGCAATCTGGCAGGGAGAGGCCTGGCAGCAGATCGTCACCGGCGCCAAAGAAGGCCGAGGCGTCCTCCACTTCATCGGCCTGTTCTCCGACGGCAACGTGCACAGCCACATCGACCACCTCAAGGCGATGGTGCTGCGCGCCAAGGAAGAGGGCATGCCCACCGTGCGCATTCACGCCCTGCTCGACGGCCGCGACGTGCCCGAGACCAGCGCGCTCGACTACGTCGTACCCTTCGAGGCCTTCCTGCAGGACGTGAGCACCGCCGGCTTCGACGCCCGCATCGCCTCCGGCGGCGGCCGCCAGACCATCACCATGGACCGCTACGACGCCAACTGGCCGATGGTGGCGCGCGGCTGGCGCACCCATGTGCTGGGCGAAGGCCCGCAGTTCGCCAACGCCGCCGAGGCGGTGCACGGCCTGCGCACGAAGCACCCTGGCACCATCGACCAGGATCTGCCCGAGTTCGTCGTTGCTGAAAACGGCAAGCCGATCGGTACCATCGAGGACGGCGACTCGGTCGTGTTCTACAACTTCCGCGGCGATCGCGCGATCGAGATCACCCGCGCCTTCGTGGAAGAGGATTTCACCGAGTTCGACCGCGTGCGCGCCCCACGCGTGACCTACGCCGGCATGCTGCAGTACGACGGCGACCTGCAGTTGCCCAAGCGCTTCCTGGTCGCCCCGCCGGCGATCAAGGACACCTCGGGTGAATGGTTCAGCAAGTCGGGCCTGGCGCAGTTCGCCTGCTCCGAGACGCAGAAGTTCGGCCACGTCACCTATTTCTGGAACGGCAACCGGTCGAACAAATTCGACGGCGAGACCTGGCAGGAAGTCCCCAGCGACGTCGTGCCCTTCGAGCAGCGCCCGTGGATGAAGGCCGCCGAGATCACCGACGCGATGATCGCCGCGCTGCAGTCGGGCCAGTACAAGGTGCTCCGCTGCAACTACGCCAACGGCGATATGGTGGGCCACACCGGTAACTTCCGCGCAGCGACCATGGCAATCGAGGCGGTGGACCTGGCACTGGCGCGCCTGCTACAGGCGATCGACACCGCCGGCGGCGTGGCGCTGATCACCGCCGACCACGGCAATGCCGACGAGATGTTCGAACTCGACAAGAAGACGAAGCAGCCCGCGCTGAACCAGGACGGCAGCTACAAGGCGAAGACCGCACACACCCTCAACCCGGTGCCGCTGATCCTCTACGACAACGTCAGCGGCGGCAGGCTGGGCCTCGCGCACACGGAAACCGCCGGCCTGTCGAACATCGCCGCCACGGTGGCGAACCTGCTCGGGCTGGAAAAGCACCAGAAATGGGATGAAAGTCTGCTGGTCGTGAAGTAACTCCGGCGGCAGAGACGCCGCTGCACCTCGTCGCCACACCGCGCCACGACCGGCTCAACGCCGGTCGCCAGCGCCGATCAGACGAAGAGGTTCAGCGCATCCCCGCCCGCCAGCGCGGGCTCAGCGGCCGAGAGCACCGCCCGCGCAGCCTCTGTTTCGCGCGCCGCACACCCGAGCGGGTCGTCGACGCCGAAGCGCCGTGCATCCTCGGCCTCGGCGAGCAGGCTGTGGGCCGTACCCACATGGTGGCCAAAGGCCGCCAGCGCACTGCAGCTTGCGGCATCGGCGCCGTGCAGCATTGCCATGCACTGCACGCCGGCCTCGAACAGCGTGGCCCGACGGCGGCGCACGATGTCCAGACAGTGATCCGCATCACACCCACCCGTGTCACGCGCCACCCGGTACATCACCTCACCCTCCGCAATCCGGTTGGTCGCATCCGAAAGCACACGCATGACGGCCATGTCGTCGAGATCCACGATCATGCGAAACGCTCCCGTGTAGAGCAGGTCACCCAGCAGGATGTTGCCCGCATTGCCAAACAATGCGCCCTCACTGTGCGCATCCGCGCCGCCCCCGCTCGCCTCGGTGACGCCATCATGCAGCGCGAGCGAAATCTGGATCAGTTCCACCGCCGCAGCCAGCGCATACTGCCGCTCGCCGGCATACCCCAGCCCGCGCGCGGCGGCCACCACCAGCGCCGGACGCACCCGCTCGCTGCCATGCAGGATCAGGTCGACGACCTGGCGGATCAGCACCACATCGCTGTTGAACTGGGCGCGAATGCGCGCATCAACCCGCTCCATGTCGCTCTGGAGCCAGTCGGGAAGGGGATCGGGTAACTGGAGCATGTTCAGACAGCCTTTGGGGCCGCGGATTTCGGCCGTTTGCGGTTCGCCCGCGAGTCTATAGCCGCACCGCCGTGCTGACCAGCCACCGGGCGCAAAGACCACGCTCGGAACCGCCTACAAACCCATACACGCCCGATACATGCTGTGGCGCACAATTCTCCGTGAACGAACCCGTCTCGATCGGTCACGCGTTCTGCAGGAGCCCATCATGAAACGAATCAAACACACGCTCGCCACCATCCTCGTCCTCCTCAGCCTGCTTTGGCTTTGGGCCGATCCGCTCACGCTCGAGGGCGGGTCCTTCTTCGCCGTCCGCAGCATCGCCGTCCACTACAGCGGGGTGCTCGCCATGGGTGTCATGAGCATTGCCATGATCCTCGCGCTGCGCCCAGTGGCACTGGAGCCTCTGCTCGGCGGCATGGACAAGGCATATCGGCTGCACAAGTGGCTGGGCATCGCCGGCCTGTCGATCAGCGGCCTCCACTGGCTATGGGCGCAGGGGCCCAAATGGGCCGTAGGCTGGGGTCTGCTGGAACGCCCCCAGCGCGGCCCGCGTCCAGAGCAGACGGTGGAGCTCTTCCGGTTCTTCCAGGAACAGCGCGGGCTGGCGGAAACCATCGGTGAATGGGCCTTCTATGCCTTCATCGTGCTCGCGGCGATCGCGCTGATCAAGCGCTTTCCCTATCGCCGCTTCTTCCAGACTCACCGCGTGATGGCCGCGGTGTATCTGGCCCTCGTCCTGCATGGCGTGGTGCTCTTGCCCTTCGCCTACTGGAGCACCCCGCTCGGCGGCGTCATGGCCTTGCTGATGGCGGCCGGCAGCTACGCCGCCGTGCTCTCGCTGACCGGGCGCATCGGCCGCTCGCACCGCGCGCTGGGCACGGTAGAGCGCGTCATGCAGCACCCCGGCAACCAGGTCCTCGAAGTCGCTCTGCAGATCGACTCCTCCTGGCCCGGGCACCAGACCGGCCAGTTCGCGTTCGTAACCTTCGATGAGCGAGAAGGACCGCACCCCTTCACCATCTCATCCGCCTGGCAGGGCGACGGCCACATGACGTTCCTGATCAAGCCCTTGGGCGATTACACCCGCAGCCTGCCCGCCACGCTGAGGGCCGGCGACCCGGTTCGGGTCGAGGGGCCTTACGGACGCTTCGACTTCACCGGCACGCAAGCACACCAGATCTGGGTGGCCGGCGGCATCGGCATCACCCCCTTTATCGCCCGCCTGCAGGCGCTGGCCGCGCAGGGTGGCGACAAGCCGGTCGATCTGTTCTACAGCACCGCGGCGCCGGACGAGGGTTTCATCGCCCGCCTGCGCGAACTCGCCGCCCAGGCCCGGGTGAAGCTGCATGTACTCGTCACCGCGCACGACGGCCGCCTGGACGCCGAACGCATCTGCCGCAGCGTGCCGGCCTGGGCACAGGCAGGCGTGTGGTTCTGCGGGCCGGCAGGGTTCGGAAACACCTTGCGCGAAGCGCTTGGTGCGCGCGGCCTGGCGCCGGAGCGCTTCCATCAGGAGCTGTTCGAGATGCGCTGATGGCGCACGCCAATCGCCCCCGCAACAGCGCCCTGGAGCCTGCCGCAGGCCATGCTCTTACTGCGGGCCGTGCGCGGCCATCGCCTCCTCGCAGTAGACCGGCTTCATGTCCTTGGTGCAGAACGCCTTGAGCTTGCCCAGCGACTCCCGGTAGAACACGTTCCACTCCTCCTGGGTGGTGAAGCGGGCCGAGAGGGCGTAGTTGCAGCGCGAATGCAGCTGGTTGAGCTCGCCAACGGTCATGCCGTACTGCTCGGCGAAGATGGTCCGCAGTTGCTGCGCCGGCACCGTGCTGTTCATTGCAGCGGCGTCGTAGAGCGAGAACAGCTCGAAATCCTCGGCCGTGCACGGCGGGAACCCGGCCTGCGCGGCCCCCGCGAACATCAGCGACAGGCCGAACAGGGCAGACTTGAGAGGCTTCATGACAATTTCTCCAGGAGGAACGGATGCCGCGCCATCGGCCCGGCAAGGACAAGCGACATCAGGGCGCTAGCTTCTGCGCCCGGGCGGATCATTTCAAGCCCTGCGCGAGCACGGTCGCGGGCAGGGCGCGGCGGGAGACGAGCATCAGCCCGATCGCGCCGAAGTTCATCGTGAGCGCATAGACCACGCCCGCCACCGCCAGCTCGGGCTGGCGCAGGAGTACGATGGCGACGAAAATCGCCAGGCCGGCATTCTGCAGGCCACACTCCATCGCCACCGCCACCGCATCGCGGCGCGCAGCGCCCACCAGCACCACCAGCCCATAGGCGCAGCCCATGGCGAGGAAATTGAGCGCCAGCGTGGCCGGGCCCACTGCATGCAGGTTGGCGAGGATGGTGTCCTTGTGGGTAAAGAAGGTCGCTGCAACGATCACTGCGAAGAACAGCGTCGCCAGCCGGCCAATCGTCTTTTCACTGCGCGCGGTGAAGCCGGGCGCCTTGTGGCGCAGCAGCATTCCGGCCACGATCGGCAGCGTCGTCACCACCAGCACGCTGCCGATGAGCTTCCCCACCGGCAGCTCGGTCAGCTGCGCCGCGCCCTCGCCGAGCAACCCTCCGCCGAGCCAGGCCAGCACCCCCTTGACGAGCAGCGGGAAGCTCACCAGCGCCGCAAGACTGCTGATCACCGTCAGGGTCAGGGACAGGGCCGCATTGCCGCGCGCCAGATGGGTGAGGAAGCCCGAGCTTGCGCCGCCCGGACAGGCGGACAGGATCATCAGGCCGATGCCGAGCACGGGCGGCAGTTCGAACAGCATCACCACCGCCAGCGCGGCGAGCGGAACGAGCACGAGCTGGCCGAGCAGGCCCACGAGCAAGGCCTTCGGTTGCACGAACACTCGACCAAAATCGCCCGCCTGCAGCGCCAGCCCGACCGAGAACATGATGAAGGCCAGCGCCGCTGGCAGCAGGAAGTCGAGATTCATTTACGCAAGGGGAGGAAAGCAGTTCAGCAAGGAGATACCCACCGCGGCGAGCACGCCAGCCCGGGTGCCGGTTCGCGCGCTGTCAACAAGCACGCCATTGAAGGCTGCGCCGTCAGCCGCAGCACGGAAGCGACGTACCAGTTCGGGCAGCGCCGGCGCAGTCAGCAGCGCAAGCAGGGCACCGGGCAGGCCCGCCAGCGCCAGCGCCAGCAGCATCACCGGTGTGGCCAGCATCAGCACTGCGTAGCCCTTCCACGCGTGCTGCAGGCCCAGGACGGCAGCCAGCGTGCGGCGGCCGGCGCGCAGGTCGCTGTCGAGGTCGCGGAAGTTGTTCACCAGCAGCACCGCTGCAGCCGGCGCGCCGACCGCGATCCCCGCGAGCACGTCGCGCACATCGACGGTGCGCGATTGCAGCCAGTCGCTGCCGAGTACGGCGAGCACACCGAAGAACAGCAGCACGAAGATCTCGCCTAACGGCGAGTGCGAGATCGGCCACGGCCCGCCCGAATACGCCCAGCCGGCGAGCAACGCGGCGAGGCCGATGGCGAGAATCATCACGCCGCCGACGGCGCTGAGCCAGGCACCAAGGCCAAGGGCCACCAGCAGACAGAGCAGGGCACCGTGCTTGACCTCGGCCGCACTCGCCCAGCCCGCGAGCGTGACCCGCAAAGGTCCCCTGCGCTCGGGCCGGTCGGTGCCACGCTCGAAATCCACGGCATCGTTGTACAGATTGGTGCCGATCTGGATCAACAGCGCGCAGGCCAGGGTCGCGAGCAACACCATCCCGTCAAGCGCGCTGCCGCGCGCGACGGCGAGCGCCGTGCCCAGCGCCACCGGGGCCACCGCCATGCCGAGCGTGCGCGGACGGATCGCTGTCCACCAAACCCTCAGCGCACCCGGGCGGACGGCAGGGGGATGCGTATTCACGAGCAGCTCCTGCGCGGGGCAGGGCGGCATGCGAGGGCACGACAGGGTGCGAACGACCTTGCGGCCGCAAGGTACGCGATCTCTCTCATCGGGGAAGCTTGGTTCGGATTTGCGCCGGATTATCGCACAGCGGCCGGGCGCACCCGCGCCACGGCCCGGTAATCGTGAACGCAGGAAGGGGCAGAAGACCCTCGGGTCGATCTGCCCCTTCCCGGCTTGCCGGCCCCCGCCAAGGCGGGCCGGCACTGCATCATCCGCCTCAGGCGGCGCGTGCAGCTGCAATGATGGCGTTGAACGTGGCGCTCGGGCGCATCACTGCCTCGCACTTCTCCACGTCGACCTTGTAGTAGCCGCCGATATCTGCGGCCTTGCCCTGAACTTCGGTGAACTCGGCAACGATCTTCTGCTCATTGTCGGCAAGCGCCTTGGCGAGCGGCGCGAACGTGCCCGCCAGTTCGGCGTCCTCGGTCTGGCTCGCCAGGCGCTCGGCCCAGAAGCGGGCGAGGTAGTACTGGCTGCCGCGGTTGTCGAGCTGACCCGTCTTGGGCGAGGGCGACTTGTTCTCGTCGAGCAGACGGCCGGTAGCCTCGTCCAGGGTCTTCGCGAGCAGCTTGGCGCGGGCGTTGCCGGTCTTGATCCCAAGATCCTCCAGCGACACCGCCAGGGCGAGGAACTCGCCGAGCGAATCCCAGCGCAGGTGGTTCTCCTGGGTGAGCTGTTGCACGTGCTTGGGCGCCGAGCCGCCGGCGCCGGTTTCGTACATGCCGCCACCGTTCATCAGCGGCACGATCGACAGCATCTTGGCCGAGGTGCCCAGTTCCATGATCGGGAACAGGTCGGTCAGGTAGTCGCGCAGGATGTTGCCGGTGACCGAGATGGTATCCAGGCCGCGGGCCACACGCTCGAGCGTGAAGCGCATCGCACGTACCTGCGACATGATCTGGATGTCGAGGCCAGTCGTGTCGTGATCCTTGAGGTAGGTCTTCACCTTCTTGATCAGCTCGTTCTCGTGCGGGCGGTAGGGGTCAAGCCAGAAGATCGCCGGCATGCCCGAGTTGCGCGCGCGGGTGACGGCGAGCTTGACCCAGTCGCGAATCGGCGCGTCCTTGACCTGGCACATACGCCAGATGTCGCCTTCCTCGACGTCCTGGCTCAGCAGCACTTCGCCGGTGGCCAGGTCGGTGATGTTGGCCACACCCGCCTCGGGGATCTCGAAGGTCTTGTCGTGCGAGCCGTATTCCTCGGCCTTCTGCGCCATCAGGCCGACGTTCGGCACCGTGCCCATCGTGCGCGGGTCGAAGTTGCCATGCCATTTGCAGAAGTTGATCATCTCCTGGTAGATGCGGGCGAAGGTGGACTCCGGCATGACCGCCTTGGCGTCGTACTGCTTGCCGTCGGCGCCCCACATCTTGCCGCCCTGGCGGATCATCGCCGGCATGGAGGCGTCGACGATGATGTCGTTGGGCGAATGGAAGTTGGTGATGCCCTTGGCCGAGTCGACCATGGCCAGTTCGGGCCGGTGCTCGTGGCAGGCGTGCAGGTCGCGGATGATCTCGTCGTGCTTGGACTCGGGCAGGGTCTTGATCTTCTCGTAGAGGTCGACCATGCCGTTGTTGACGTTGATGCCCAGCTCGTCGAACAGCTTGCCGTGCTTGGCGAAGGCGTCCTTGTAGTAGATCTTGACGCAGTGGCCGAAGACGATCGGGTGCGAAACCTTCATCATCGTCGCCTTCACGTGCAGCGAGAACAGGATGCCCGCCTCGCGGCAGTCGTCAAGTTCCTTCTCGTAGAACTCGCACAGCGCCTGCTTGCTCATGAACATCGAGTCGATGATCTCGCCGTCCTGCAGTGCGACCTTGGGCTTGAGCACGATGGTCTTGCCCGACCGGGTGATCAGTTCCATCTTCACGTCACGCGCCTTGTCCAGCGTCATCGACTTCTCGCCATGGTAGAAGTCGCCATGGTGCATGTGCGAGACGTGGGTCTGCGACCACTGCTTCCATTCACCCATGGAGTGCGGGTGCTTCTTGGCGAAGTTCTTGACCGCGGCGGGCGCGCGGCGATCGGAGTTACCCTCGCGCAGCACCGGGTTCACCGCCGAGCCGAGGCAACGCCCGTAGCGGGCGCGGGTGTCCTTTTCCTCGTCGGTCTTCGGATCCTCGGGGAAATCCGGAATCTTGTAGCCCTTTTCCTGGAGCTCCTTGATGCAGGCCTTGAGCTGTGCGACCGAGGCGCTGATGTTCGGCAGCTTGATGATGTTGGTGTCGGGCTCGAGGGTCAGGCGGCCCAGTTCACCGAGCGTGTCGGGCACCCGCTGCGCTTCGCTCAGGTATTCGGGGAACTCGGCGAGCACGCGGGCGGACACCGAAATGTCGGCCTTCTCGATCTCGACGCCTGCAGGGCCGGTGAAGGTGCGGATGACCGGAAGGAAGGCGCAGGTCGCGAGCAGCGGCGCCTCGTCCGTGAGCGTGTAGATGATCTTGGATTTCCCTGCAGACATTGGTTTCCCCTAGATGTTTTAGATCTTGTCCCGACTACCCGATGGCGACCCCCTGTCGCCGGTGCGGCGCCAGGTCCGCACGATCGCAGTCGCCCGGAAAAATACCACTTATCGCCCTTCCCTACATCGAAACCTTCGTTCACATTGCGAAATGTGCCCGGATTCAGCTCGCCCCGCCGGGGGTACGTGCGAGCGCGGCGGCGCTCGCATCGCGACGCTCGACGCCTTTCAGCATCACCAGCAGGAAGGTGCCCACCACCATGGCGCCCGCCGCGAAGTACAGGCCACCGGCGTAGCTGCCCGACACCGCGCCGAGCCAGCCAGTGACCGCCGGCCCCAGGATCTGCGCGATGCCATAGGAGATGGTCATCTTCCCCATCATCTTCGCGGGGCGCGTCGGGTAATACCGCCCGGCCATGGTCAGCACCAGGCTCACCATGCCGATGAAGGTGCCGCCGAACAGCAACGCGCCCGCGATGCTGCCGACCAGCCCGCCCACCACTACGGGTAGCAGGATGCCGACGATCTGCAGCACCGCAGCCAGGATCAGCGCGTTGAGCTCACCGGTGCGGCGTGCGATGAAGTCCCACACGATGCAGGCCGGCGCCGCCGCCAGGCCAATCGCGAGAAAACTCCAGCTACCCTTGCCCTCAAGTCCGGGAAGCTGGTTGACAATGGCGACGATGAAGGTCGCACTGACCACGTAGCCCACACCGGCGCAGAAGTACGAAGCCATGAACAAACGCATGAACAACGTACTGGGCGGCCGGTCGTGCATGGGCGCACCGCTGCGGGTCAGCCCACTGGTGTCGGGCGCAGGCAACCACGACAGTGCCGGCACCAGCAGCACGCAGGCGATGGCAGTGAAGGCGAACCATTGCGCACGCCAGTCCAGCCCCAGGCTCATCAGCGCCACCGCAAGCGAACAGCCCGCGATGCCGAGCCCGATGCCGGCGAAGTGGATGCCAAGCTCGCTGCGGTGGTTGTGGCGGATCAGCCAGTTGAGGATGAGGCCCGTGCCCAGCAGCATCGCCGCCGCGCTCGACAAGCCGGCCAGGTAGCGCGATACCGCCCACACCCAGAAATCGGTGCTCAGCCCCATCATCACGGTCGTCAGCACCGCCATCACCATGCCGACGCGGAACAGGCGGTCCTTCAGGATCAGATTGCTGATCGAGGCCGCAATCAAGGCGCCGCTGAGATAGCCCGCATAGTTGATCGCGGCCAGCCAGCCGCCCTCGGCCAGGCCCAGTCCGGCCTGGGCCTGCATCAGCGGCAGCAGCGGGGTGTATGCGAAGCGTGCCACGCCAAGCGCAAGCACAAGGCTGAAGATGCCCGCACCGAGCACCTTCAGACGCTGGATCTGTTCGTCCATTCTCGTTATGTCTCCTCCGGGAGGCGTCAAGTTAGACGCTGGGCGGGCGGCTTACAAGCGAATTCTTCGCCCTCACCTCCCGGCGCGGTACCCGGCGCGGAGTCACGGCAGGCTAGAATTCCAGCTTGCCGAAGCCCTGCGGGCGCGGCCCGATGCGCCCCCTCCCAAGCCCCGACCATGCACCTGTTCCGCCTCTTCGCCCTGCTGTTGCTCCCGTTTCTGGCCCAGCATGCGCTTGCCCAACAGCCGGCGGCACCGGCAGCAGGGGACCTGCGCGCACGCCTGGACGGGCTGGCCGAGCGCAAGCTGGCCGAAGCCGAACAGCGCGCCGCACAGCAGGCACTGGAGCAGGCGCTCGCTGCGCTCGTAAAGGCCGAGGAGCACCGCACCCGGCTGGAGACCCTGAAGAAGACTCTGGAAGGTGCCCCTCGGAACATCGAGCGCGCGCGGGCCGAGCTCGCCAGCCTGCAAGGCACCGCGCCGGGCGGCACCGACATCCCGGACGCCACCACCACGACCGAGCTCGAGGTGCAGCTGACCGCGGCGAACGAGGCGCTGGGCACCTGGCGACAGCGCCTGGATGAGGCCAATGCACTGCTGATCGGCGCACGCACCAGCCCCGAGCGCGCACAGACCGAGATCGGCACGGGACAGATCCGCATGCGCGAGATCGAAACCGCGCTCGCCACGCAACACGAACCCGGTCGCGAAGGCCGCCCGCTCAGCCCCGAGCGCGCATCGGCCATGGCCGCGGAATGGCACACCCTGAACGCCCAGATCACGCTGCGTCGCGAGGAGCTCACAGGCAACAGCCTGTTGCTCGACCTCGGCCAGGCACGCCAGGATCTGGCCGCCGCCCGCATCGCCCTTCTCGACACGCGCATCCAGGCGCTGCAGGCGGCGATCAACGCCCGTCGCACTGCGCAGGCCACCGAAACGGCCGACGCGGTGGCGCGCGAGGGCGAGGAGAACAAGACGACGGACAGCCTGATCGCGCGGGAAGCCGCCGCCAACCAGCAACTCTCCGGCTACCTGCTGCGCGCCACCAACCAACTCAACACCCTCACCCAGCGCAATCTCGCGGTCCGCCAGCAGCTCGACAACCTGAACCGCAGCGCTAGCCTCATCGACGAGCAGATCAACGTGCTGCAAGGCAGCCTGCTGCTGTCGCGCATCCTGCTCGAACAGAAGCGCGAGCTACCCAGGCCCAGCGTGGACAAGGCACTGGCCGACCAGATCGCCGACATCCGCCTCTACCAGTTCGAGCTCAACAAGCAGCGCGAACAGCATGCTCGCCCGGCCGCCTACGCCGAACGCCTGCTCGCCGAAGCGCCCGCCAGTCAGGCCGACGAATCGGTACGCATGACCCTGGTGTCGCTGCTCACGACCCGCGTGGAGCTGTTCGACCAGCTCAACCGCCAGCTCAACGCCGTGCTCAGCGAGTCCATCGCCCTCCAGCTCAACGAGCGCCAGCTGCAAGAAAGCGCCGACCGCCTGCGCTCGACCCTCGACGAGCAGATGTTCTGGATCCCGAGCAACCGTGCGCTCGGACTCGACTGGCTGCAGGCCGCACCCCAGCGTCTTTCAGCACAGCTGTCCGCCATCCCGTGGGCCTCGATCGGTCGCGAGATCTGGGCCGGCCTGCAGGCGCGACCGCTGCTTTTCCTGCCGGTGCTGCTGATCAGCCTCGGACTGCTCTCGCGCCGGCGCTGGCTGCGCGACAAGCTCGACGGCCTGCATGCGGACATCGGGTACGTCCGACGCGACAGTCAGCTGCACACCCCGCTCGCAGTCCTGTTCACGCTGCTGCTCGCCCTGCCCGGCAGCCTGCTGCTGTGGCTCGCCGGACTCGCCCTGCAGATGGACGCCCGCGGCCAGAACGCCAGCCTGGGGACCGCACTGATCGAGATGGCCCAGGCATGGCTGGTGTTCTATACCGCCTACCGCATCCTGATTCCGGACGGCGTAGCCGAACGCCACTTCCAGTGGCCTGCCGACGGCGTGCGCAGCCTGCATCACAACCTGCGCAAGCTCGGCATCGTGGTGCTTGCCGTAGTCGCGGTGGTGGCGATCGCCGAGCAGCAGCCCGACATGCTCGGCCAGGACGTGCTCGGCATCGTGATCCTGTTCATCGGCTACGCCTTCATGGCCTGGCTCCTCGGGCGGGGCATGCTGCACGCCAGCCTGGGCAGGCGCCCCTCGCCACTGCATGTGCTGATCGGCATCGCCCTGGTGCTGATGCCACTCGCGCTCATCGGCGCGCTGGCCATGGGCTACTACTACACCACGCTCAAGCTCACCGAGCGCCTGATCGACACCTTGTCGGTGCTGATCCTGTGGCGCGTGCTCGAGGCCATGCTGGTCCGCGCCCTCGCCGTGGCGGCTCGGCGCCTCGACTACCAGCGCGCGGTGGCCCGCCGCGAGGCAGCAGAGCGCGAAGGGCGGGGCGAGGCCGACGGTGCCACGGATCCACAGGTCGAAACACCCCGGCTGGAGTTGGCACAGATCAACCAGCAATCCCTGCGCCTGCTCCACCTCGCGCTGCTGGGGGCTCTGGCCGTGGCCTTGTACTGGGTCTGGTCCGACCTGCTCACGGTGTTTACCTATCTCGAGAACATCACCCTCTACGAGTACGCCAGCGGCAGCGGTGACACTGCCGCCACCGTCCCGATCAGCCTTGCCGATCTGCTCGGCGCACTCGTGATTGCAGCGATCGCCTTCATGCTCGCGACCAACCTCCCCGGCCTGCTGGAAGTGCTGGTGCTGTCCCGCCTCAAGCTGGCGCAGGGCAGCGCCTATGCAATCACCACCCTGCTCTCCTACATCATCATTGGCACAGGCATCGTGAGCACGCTCGGCACGCTCGGGGTGAGCTGGGACAAGCTGCAGTGGCTGGTGGCGGCGCTGTCGGTGGGCCTGGGCTTCGGCCTGCAGGAGATCTTCGCGAACTTCGTGTCCGGCCTGATCATCCTGTTCGAACGCCCCGTGCGCATTGGCGATGTCGTTACCATCGGCAACGTTTCGGGCACCGTCACCCGCATCCAGATCCGCGCCACCACGATCACCGACTTCGACCGCAAGGAGATGATCGTTCCCAACAAGGCCTTCATCACCGGCCAGCTCACCAACTGGTCGCTGACCGACACGGTTACACGCATCACGGTGAAGCTGGGCGTCGCCTACGGCTCGGACCTCGAACTCACCCGCAAGCTACTGCTGCAGATTGCAGACGAGAACGCGCGCGTGCTCAAGGAGCCGGAGCCGCTGGTCTTCTTCCTCAGCTTTGGCGCCAGCACGCTCGATCACGAACTGCGCGTACATGTCCGCGAACTTGGCGACCGTAATGCCGCAATCGACGAGATCAACCGCGAAATCGACCGCCTTTTCCGTGCGCACGACATCGAAATCGCATTCAATCAGGTCGATGTTCACATCCGCAGCATCGACGGCAAGGAAGCCCGGCTGCACACGCTCGCACAAGCGGCTGCGGGCGATCCCGTTTGAGCGACGAATGCGCCACCGCGCTTGCCGGACCCCACACCCCGTGCCACACGGCCACCGAAAAATGGCAGTTTCGCAGGTAAAGGCTAGAATTCCGCTTCCGGACGCTCACGCCCGATGCCGATAATCACGATCATGCCTGCCAGCGCCCGCACTTCCATCCGCGTCTCTGCCCGCAAACCGGGACTGCTCACCACACCGCGTCGGCTTGCCCTCACCCTGTGCATGCTGTGTGCCGGCGGCACGGCCCATGCGGCCGGGCATCTTGCGGAACTGTCCTTCGAGCAGTTGCTCGACGTCGAGATCAGCGGCGCGTCCCGCTTCGTGCAGCCCAGCCGGGAAGCGCCCTCGGCGGCCACGGTCATCACGCGCGAACAGATCCGCGACCATGGCTGGCGCACGCTGGCGGAGTTGCTGGACGCCGTACCCGGGCTGTTCATGGCAAGCGACCGGGTGTATTCGTTCGCGGGCATCCACGGCTTCCAGCAACCGGGGGATTACAACACCAAGTTCAAGCTGCTGCTCGACGGCATCCCGCTGAACGACCCTGCCTACGGACAGGCGCAGATCGGCGAGGACGGACCGGTCGACCTGGCCCTGCTCGAGCGCGTCGAGTTCATCCCCGGCCCGGGCTCGTCGGCCTACGGCAGTAACGCCTTCCTCGGCGTCATCAACCTCGTCACCACGAGTGCCCGTCCGATGCAGGGCACGACATTGGACACGGCCTTCGCCGACCAGCGCGGACGCAGCATCGCCCTGCGTCACGGTCATGCCAGTGACCGCCACGAGCTGCTGGTGTCTGTCAGCGCATGGCGCAGCGACGGCGACGACATCACGCTCTCCGACATCGGCAGCGCACGCTACGGCGCGGCCTCGGGCGTCGAGGCACCGCGTGGGCACCGCCTCACGCTACGCCACGCCTGGGACGAGTTCGCGCTGACCTTCACCCATGCGTCTCGCCGCAAGGGCTACGCAGGCGCACCCTACGACACCGTGTTCGGCGACCCCCGCACCCGCGCCACCGAGGCGTTGTGGACACTCGGCCTGAACCACCGCCACGAGTGGCTGCCCGGCCTGACGCTGGCGACACGGCTCGACCTGGGGGGCACCGAATACCGTGGCGACTGGGCCTACGACACCGAGCTTGGCCGCGACGAAACCACCACCCGCTGGTGGGGCGCGGAACTGCAGGCGACCGACATCCGCTTCGCCAGCCACACCTTGCTCTACGGCGCCGAGTATCGGGCCCATCCCGTCTTGCGCCAACGCAACCGCACCCTCGGTGCCCAGGACCAGATCCTGCTCGACGACCGGCGCAGCAACCACCAGGCCGGACTCTACGTCCAGGACGAGTGGCGCAGCGACAACTGGCTTCTCAACACCGGCCTGCGCCTGGACCACTACAGCAGCTTCGGCACCAGCCTCAATCCGCGGCTGGGCCTGATCCAGCTGCTGGGGCCCTCCACCGCGCTGAAGTACCTGTTCGGCACGGCCTATCGCGCCCCGTCGCCCTACGAGCAGCACTACCATGACGGCGAGCTGACGATGAAGGCCAACCCGGCGCTCAATCCGGAACGCATCCGCTCCTTCGAGATCGTCCTCGAACACAGCGACGCCCACGGCTGGGACTGGAATGGCAGTCTGTTCCACAAACGCATCACCGACCTGATCGTGCAGGAGGCCGATCCAGCAGATGGCCTGCTCGTCTACCGCAACCGCGGCAAGGCCGAGCTGCGCGGCGCGATGCTCTCGACCCAGACCCGCTGGGAGGACGGCACACGCTTCGCCGCCTCCTGGAGCTGGCAACAGGCGCGCGACCCCGATACCGGCAGCCGCCTGCTGCACGCGCCACGCCACGTCGCCAAGGCTGACCTCACCCTGCCGCTGTCCGCCCACTGGCACGCCACGCTGGAAGGCCGCTTCGTCTCCGCCCGCAAGACGGCTGCCAGCGAGGTCGGCAGCCAGTTCTGGGCGAATGCAGCCATCGTCTCTGTACGTCCGGTCCTCGCCGGGGCACAGTTGCGCATGCGCATCGACAACCTCTTCGATCGCAGCCTGCACGACCCCGTAAGCGAAGAATTCGGGCACGAAGCCCTGCCACGGCCCGGGCGCAAGCTCGAGCTCGGGCTGACATGGGCGTTCTGATGCACGCGCCCGCCGTACGGCGTCGACCCACCGCATCTGCACGCTGGCTGCTGGTGCTGGGCGCGAGCTTCGCACTCAGCCTCGCCAGCACGGCGGGCGCGGCGGCACCCACGGCCAAGGAATCGAGCCTGCAGGCCGCGCTCGTGTTCAACCTGATCCGCTTCACCGCCTGGCCGGCCTCCATCGCGAGCAGTGCGCCGCTCACGGTGTGCACCATCACCGAGAATCTTGAACTGGCCAACGCCTATCTGGACTACCACGGCCGCAAGGTCGGCGAGCACACCTTGCAGATCCAGCGTCGCGGCATCCTTGCGCAACTGGACGACTGCGCAGTGGTCCATTTCGACCAGGTCGACATTCCGCTCCTCACCGAGCGGCTGCACCGTCTCGCGGGGCGGCCGGTACTCACCATCTCCACGCCACCGCATACCGGGTCCATGATCGGACTGGCGCGCGACAACAACCGCGTGGCCTTTCAGGTCAATCTCGAACCCCTGCGCCAGGCCGGCCTCAAGCTCCCCGCCCAGGTGCTGCAACTGGCGCGCAGCGTGCAATGACCCACCGCGAACCCCGCGACCACGCAGCAGCCAGCCGCTTCCAGCTTCTGGCGGCAGCCCTGTCTTTGCTGATCCTGGTCCTGGTTCTGGCCGCCCTGGAGTACGCCAAGGAGCGGGACAGCCTGATCGACAGTCTTCAGGCACAGGCGAGATTGCTCGGCGAGGCGAGCATCCCGGCGCTGATCTTCGACGACGAGGAGGCCGCACACAGCAACCTGGTGTCGATCACTCGTGCAGCGAACATCGAGGAGGCCGCGCTCTACCGAATGGACGAGGACGGCACCCCGCGGCGGTTCGCCCACGGCACGGCCTCGGGGCAGGCACCCGCCTTCCTGGGCGCACGTGCGCCGAACGTGCCCTTCATCGTGCCCTCGACCCGCCTCGACCTGCGCTTCGAGAACGCCACCATCGGCACCATTCACCTGGTCGCCAACAACGCGGCGCTGATCAAGAAGGTCGGCCTCTACCTGATCACCGTCGGCAGCGTGGCCCTCGGCGCGCTGGGCATCGCTGCCTTCCTCACCGCACAGTTGCGGCGCCGGGCCACCACAGCCGAACGTCAGCTGGAGACGCGCACCAAGTTCGACGAACTGACCGGCCTGCCGAACCGCAGATCCTTCAACAGCCGTCTTCGCCGCGCCACCGAAGATGCCCACGCGAGCACCCAACCACTTGCCCTGCTGCTCTGCGACCTCGACAACTTCAAGCTCATCAACGAAGGCCTGGGCCACACCGCTGGCGACGAACTCCTCCGGCAGGTGAGCGAGCGCCTGGGCAAGGCCGTGCGCCAAAGCGACACCCTGTGCAGGCTGGGCGGCGACGAATTCATTGCCATCCTCCCCAGCACCGGCGCCGAAGCGGCCGCCAAGGCGGCACGGCACATCCTGCAGGCCATCTCGGACCGCTACGTCCTCGGCGAGCGGACCGTCTCCATCGGGACCAGCATCGGTATCGCGCTGTTCCCCGCGGACGGAGAGACACCCGGCCAACTGTTGCGCGCAGCCGACGCCGCACTGTACGCGGCCAAGAGTGCCGGGCGAAACAGCCTGCACTTCTTTTCACCCCTGCTCGATGCGCAGGTGCACGAACGGATTGACCTGGAAAACGGCCTGCGTCAGGCGATGGAACGGAACGAGCTCGAGGTGCACTACCAGCCCCAGTTCTGCCTTGGAACCGGACGCCTGACCGGCGCCGAGGCCCTGCTGCGCTGGCACAGCGCAGAATTCGGCAAAGTGCCTCCGGACCGCTTCATCCCGATCGCCGAGGCTGCCGGATTGATCGGCCACCTGGGCACCTGGGTGCTGGAAGAAGCCTGTCGCCAGACCGCCGCATGGTTGCCTCACGCGCCCGACTTCCTGATGGCGGTGAACCTATCGACGCGGCAGCTCGAGGACCCCGATCTGCCGCAGCAGATCCGTTCCGCGCTGGAACGCCACGGTCTCGACGCCTGCCACCTCGAACTGGAGATCACCGAAAGCGCGCTGATGCGCCAGGCCGAATCGAGCTTCGCGGCCCTGGCCGCAATCGACACGCTGGGGGTGAGGATGAGCCTGGACGACTTCGGCACCGGCTATTCCTCGCTGAGCTATCTGAAGAGCCTGCCCATCTCGGCGCTCAAGATCGACCGCAGCTTCGTGCAGAACCTCCCCGACGACCCCGACCTGGTGGGAATCACGCAGGCCATCCTGGCCATGGCGCACGCGCTGGACCTGAACACGGTCGCGGAAGGCGTGGAAACGGAAGTGCAGCGCGACTTCCTCGCGGCGCGCGGATGCAATTTCGCACAAGGCTGGCTGTTCGACCCCGCCCTGCCGGCCGCAGCGTTCACCGAACGCTACTTCGGCGCCTGACGCCCACTCAGCCGCGACGACCGGATGCCGGCCCAGCCTCGTCTTCCGGCACCTCACGAATCACTTCGCCCTCGATGACCAGCGTCGCAGCCTCGTGCGGCGCACCGGAGCCCTGCGCCTGGCGCGTCGCCTCCATGTGCTCGCGCATCGCCTTGCGCACGGCACGCGTCTTCCACCACAGGTAGCCCCACACCACCACACCGACGGTGATCACCACCGCGAACAGGGCCACCGAAAAGGTCAGCGCGAGCGCAAACACGCCCAGCGCCGCCACACCGCCGACGATCTTCTGCCACAGCGAGGGGGCCTGCGCACCGCCGCGGTCCAGGTTCAGGTAGAGGCCGGAAAAACGGGGATCCTTGTGCATAACAAATCCTGATTGAGCAGCGCGGGCCATCCGCACCGCATCGCTGTGGTCAGAGCCACACGCGACGGAAAAGATCCCGCACATCGGCAGGTGCGGGCAGATCGGCAACATTGTCGCCCAGGTACATGCCGATCGCGGTCACCAAATGCAAGACCCCCTTCCTGCAAGACCCCTTCCGAACCGGATGCAACGTGCAGGATCGCCAAGCAGTCCGGCCGGGGATCCGTGGTCCTCACGACGGTAAGCGCGAGCTGAGCCCCACCTTCTGCGTTAAGGGCATCGGGCACCTGTTGCCTGCGCCTTCCTCAGGGGTGTCGCCAGAAGGCGAAGGACTGGAAGCGGCTGTTGAGCCACCAAGCGGTCGTGGCGGTGCCGCGCGACACGTTGCGCGTGCCGGCCTGTGATTCGAGCGGGCGCAGCACTTCGTGCTGCGGGCTGCGCACCGCGCACTGCGCACTGCGCGCGCGCAGACGCTGCAGCGCGGCCATCCGGCCGACCGCCCCACGCCGGCCTGCGTCATCACGCCGCAGACACGCGTATCAGGGGCGCAGGACGAACAGCAGCGCCGACAGCGTTGCCACCGAGACTACCGTGGACAGGAACACCGCCGAGGCCACGGTGGACTGCCCGGCCCCGTAGCGCTGCGCGAACAGGTAGGGCGTGATGCCCGCCGGCAGCGCCGCCAGCAGCACGCCGGTCGCCACCCAAAGTGGCGGCACGTCGAACACCTGGGTGGCGAGCAGCCACACGATGAGCGGATGGATCACGGTCTTCAGCGCCACCAGCAGCGCCGGCTCGCGCAGGTTGCCGCCCAGGCTGTAGCGCGTCAGCGAAGCGCCGAGCGCGAACAGCGCGCAGGGCGTCGCCGCGCTGCCCAGGCCCTTGGCCACCGCATCCACCGGCCCGGGAAGCTCCATGCCGAGCAGCGCGAACGCCAGCCCGCAGCTCAAGCCCCAGATGATGGGCGTGCCGAGCACGCTCTTGGCCAGCTTCAGCAACATCGCGCCGCGCCCTTCGCCCTTGCCCTGCGCGGCCTCGATCAGGGCGGTGGTCGGCGGCAGCATCAGCAGGCTGTGGCAGGCGATCATCACGAACAGGGGCAGCGCCGCGGACGGGCCGTAGGCGGTCATCACGAGCGGGATGCCGAGCATGCCCGTGTTGGAGAACCCCGCTCCCAGCCCGAACACCGCCTGCTCGTCCATGCGGCGCCCGAACAGCACCCGCCCACCCAGCATGGCCAGCGCATACACGCCGAAGGCGCCGATGTAGTACGACAGCAGGTAGCCCCAGGGCATGGCATCGGGCAGCTCGGTCTGTGCGATCGCGCGAAACAGCATCAGCGGCAGCGCGAAGTTGAACACGAACAGCGACAGCCCGCGGTTGGCCGCCTCGTCGAACGCACCGAAGCGCGCCGCCAGGTAGCCCAGGGCGAGCGTGCCGAAGACCGGCAGGATGATGCCGAAGATGATGTCCATGATGTTCCAGGAAACACACGAGCCCGACGCAGGTGCCGGGCCCCATGACGCGGAGGGCACGAGCACTCGCCAATGCCCGCTCGCGTCCCGCCCGCTTTCGCATCACCCGCTGTTGCGCAGGCCCGCGGCGATGCCGTTGATCGACAGGTGGATCCCGAGCCGGATGCGCTCGTCGGCGCCGCCTGCCTCGGCCGCCTCGCGGTGGCGGCCCAGCAGCTCGACCTGCACGTGGTTGAGCGGGTCCAGATACGGGAAGCGGTTGCGGATCGAGCGCTTGAGCAGCGGGTTGCCGTCGAGCAGCTCGGCCTGACCCGTGATCCGCAGCACGGCCTCGACCGTGGCCTGGTGTTCGCCACGGATGCGACCGAAGATCGCCTCGCGCAGCACCACGTCCTTCACCAGCTCGGCGTAGCGGCTGGCGATCGCGAGGTCGGTCTTGGCCAGCACCATGTCCATGTTCGACAGCAGGGTCTGGAAGAAGGGCCATTCGGCGTTCATGCGCTGCAGCAGCGCGAGGCCGTCGTCCGGATGTGCGGCGAGGAAGTCCTTCACCGCGCTGCCGAAGCCGTACCAGCCCGGCAGCATCACACGGCACTGCGACCAGCTGAACACCCATGGGATTGCGCGCAGATCCTCGATCGCGGTGGTCTTCTTGCGCGAGGCGGGCCGGCTGCCGATGTTGAGCGCGGCGATCTCGCTGATCACTGTCGACGCCCAGAAGTAGCGTTCGAAGCCCTCGGTGTCGTAGACCAGTCCGCGGTAGGCCGTGAAGGCGGCATCCGACAGGGTCTGCATGGCATCGAGAAAAGCCTGCGGCGTGGGCGCGGCGCTGGCCGGGCGGAGGCTGGTCTCAAGCGTGGCGGCGACCAGCACCTCGAGGTTGCGCCGGCCGACTTCCGGGTTTCCATACTTGGCGCCAATCACCTCACCCTGCTCGGTGAGGCGGATCTGCCCCTGCACCGCCCCCTCGGGCTGGGCGAGGATGGCCTGGTAGCTCGGGCCGCCGCCGCGGCCCACCGAACCGCCGCGGCCGTGGAACAGGCGCAGGCGCACACCGTGCGCGGCGAAGGCCTCGACCAGCTCGCCCTCGGCCTTGTATAGCGACCAGCCCGAGGTGAGGAAGCCACCGTCCTTGTTGCTGTCCGAGTAGCCGAGCATGACCTCCTGCGTGTGGTCGCGCGCAGCGAGCAGGCCGCGATAGCGCGGGATCGAGAAGATGCGCGCCATCACGCCGGCAGCGTTCTCGAGGTCGCCGATGGTCTCGAACAGCGGCACGATGTTCACGTCGAGCGCGTTCTCCAGCGGACGCAGGATGCCGGCCTCCTTCAGCAGCACCGCCAGCTCGAGCAGGTCGGAGACGTCGTCGGTCTTGGAAATGATGCAGTTGCGGATCGCGGCCGTACCGTAGCGCAGGTGCGCCTGGCGGGCGGCGCGGAAGATCGCCAGCTCGCCCTCGGTCTCGTCCGAGTAACGCACGTGCGGCGAGGCGAGCGGGCGCGCGGTATCGAGCTCCTCGAGCAGCAGCGCGCAGCGCCCCGCCTCGTCGAGCGCGGCATAGGCGCTGCCCGGCCGCGCGACTTCGAGCAGCTCGGCGACCACGCGCTCGTGCACGTCCGAGTTCTGACGCAAGTCGAGCGGCGCGAGGTGGAAGCCGAAGACCTTCACCGCGCGGCGCAGGTGGCGCAGCCGCCCGCGTGCCAGCGCCGCCGAACCATTGGCCACCAGCGAGCGGTGCAGGGTGTCGAGGTCCTCGGTCAGCGCCGCCGCGCTGGCGTAGGGCGCAGCATCGGCCACCGCATGGCGCACAGGCGCGTGGCCGAGCAGTGCCAGATGGGTGGCGGCCAGGCGTGCGTAGATGCCGGAGATGGCGCGCCGGTAGGGCTCGTCACTGCGATGCGGCGAGCGGTCGGGCGAGGCCTCGGCGAGCGCGAGCAACGCATCCGAGGCCGACACCAGACCAATCCCGAGCGAGAGCTGCGAGCCGAGGATATGCAGCTCGTCCAGGTAATAGCCGAGCGCCACCTCGCAGTGCATGGCAAGCGCCTTCTCCAGCACCTCGGCAGTGACGAAGGGGTTTCCGTCGCGATCGCCCCCGATCCAGCTCCCCACCTGCAGGAAGGCGTCGAGCTCGGGGCTGCCGAGCATCGGATCGGCCTTGGCCAGGCGATCCTCCAGCCCGGCGTACAAGCGTGGCAGCTCGCGCAGGAAGGTGGTCTGGAAGTAGGACAGACCGTTGTTGACCTCGTCGATGACCGACAGCTTGGCGGTGCGCAGCATGCGCGTCTGCCACAGCGTGAGCACCGCGCGCTTGAGCGCCTCGTGGTTGGCCTCGGCCTCCTCCGGGGTAAGTTGCATGCGGTCACGCTCATCGAGCAGACGCGCGACCACGGTTTCGCAGTTGAGGATGCTCTTGCGCTGTACCTCGGTGGGATGGGCGGTGAGCACCGGCGAAACCAGCGCACTATCGAAGAAATCCACCAGCACCCCGGCGTTGGCCGTACCGGCCTCGAAGGCATGCTGCACGGCACGCGCCAGGCTGCCTTCGCGCGGTGCCGAGCCGGCGATCAGATGCGCACGGCTACGCCGGATGTGGTGCTGGTCCTCAGCGATGTTGGCCAGATGCGAAAAATAGCTGAAGGCGCGCACCACCTGGATGGTCTGCTCGCGCGACAGGGCGTCGAGCATACCCTCCAGCTCGCGGCGGGCGGCAATATCGTCGTCGCGTCGAAAACGCACCGAACACTGACGGATCTGCTCGATGCAGTCGAACACCGCCTCGCCTTCCTGTTCGCGCACACTATCCCCGAGCAGGCGCCCCAGCAGGCGGATGTCCTCGCGCAGCGGGTGGTCCTTGGCGAGCAGGGTGTCTTGGTTCATCGTGTTCTCCATGTCGGGGACAGGTTTCATCGCGGCACCCCGATCGAGGCGCCTATGCGCAGGCTGGCCGCCAGGTTGCGGGCCGCCACGCGCAGGTTTTCCGCTGCATCGTACAGGGCTTCGTCCAAGGTGCAGGGCCGCGCGAGCACGCTGAACACGGCGTCGATCCCATGCGCGTACACCGCGTCCACCCCACTGCCGAGCGAGCCCGCGATGCCGATCACCGGCCGGCCATGACGCTTGGCCACACGTGCCACACCGATCGGCGTCTTGCCGTGCACGGTCTGGAAGTCGATACGCCCCTCTCCGGTGATCACCAGGTCGGCATCACGGACATGGGCGTCGAGCCCGACCGCGGCGGTCACGATCTCGATGCCCGGCCGAAGCGTAGCACCAAAAAAGGCCAGCATCGCCGCCCCCATGCCACCCGCCGCGCCCGCACCCGGCACCGGGTCCACCGTGACGCAGAGATCGCGCTCGACGATGCGGGCGAAGCGGGCGAGGTTCTCATCCAATACCGCCACCATCCCTGGCGTGGCGCCTTTCTGCGGGCCGAACACCGCCGAGGCGCCGCGCACGCCGGTGAGCGGGTTGTCCACGTCACAGGCGACCTCGATGTGCGACGCGGCCAGGCGCGGATCAAGGGCCGAAACGTCGATGCGGTCCAGTGCGGCGAGTGCACCACCGCCCGGGCCGATCTCGCGCCCCTGCGCATCGAGCAAGCGCGCGCCCAGCGCCTGCACCATGCCGGCACCGCCGTCGTTGGTGGCGCTACCGCCGATGCCGAGGATGAAGCGCCGCGCGCCGGCGTCGAGCGCAGCGCGGATCAGCTCGCCGGTGCCACGCGAGCTGGTGACGAGCGGATTGCGATCCGCCGGCGGCACCAGGGTGAGGCCGCTCGCAGCCGCCATCTCGATCACCGCGGTCATGCCATCGCCGGTAAGCCCGTAGCGCGCCTGGACCGTATCGCCCAGCGGTGCCGTCACCGCCGCGCTGCACAGCTGACCTTCAGTCGCAGCCACCATTGCTTCCACCGTCCCCTCACCGCCATCGGCTACTGGTACGAGCACGTATTCGGCTTCAGGGAAAACCTCTCGAAAGCCGGCCTCCACCGCCTGCGCGACCTGCAGGGCGGACAGGCTTTCCTTGTACGAATCGGGGGCAATGACGATCTTCATGCCAGGAGTCTCCAGTGCGGGGCAATCCTCATGCCGTGCGCGAACCAGGCCGCCAGCTTACGACGGAGCAGCCACATGCTGCCGCGCAGCGTGCGGCGGAACAAGGGCAGGCGCAGAATCGTCACATCAGCGCAAGGCCACCAGACCACTCATCCGATTGAGGACGCTCGCCATGCACCGCATCGAAACCGACAGTCTCGGCCCAGTGGAGGTCGATGGCCGTGCCTACTGGGGAGCGCAGACGCAGCGCTCGCTGCTCAACTTTCCGATCGGCGGCGAACGCATGCCGATCGCGATCATCCACGCCCTGGCGCTGATCAAGAAGGCGGCCGCACGCGTGCATGCGCGTAGCGGCGCACTGCCGCCCGAGATCGCAACGCTGATCGAAAGCGCTGCGGACGAGATCCTTGCCGGCCACCACGACGAGCAGTTTCCGCTCGTGGTGTGGCAGACCGGCAGTGGTACGCAGACCAACATGAATGTTAACGAGGTCATCGCCGGCCGTGCCAACGAGCTCGCCGGCCGCGGTCGCGGCGGCAAGGCGCCAGTGCACCCCAACGACCACGTCAATCGCAGCCAGAGCTCCAACGACTGCTTTCCGACCGCGATGCACATCGCCACAGCGCGCGCGGTGCATGAGGACCTGCTGCCCGCAGTCGCCGAGCTCGCACAAGGGCTCACTGCCCAGGCCGAGCGTCACGCCGGCCTCATCAAGACCGGGCGCACGCACATGATGGATGCCACGCCGCTCACCTTCGGGCAGGAACTGTCGGCCTTCGTCGCGCAGCTCGACATCGCGACGCATGCGATCGAGGCCAGTCTGCCAGCCGTGCATGCGCTCGCCCAGGGCGGTACCGCGGTTGGCACCGGACTCAATGCCCCACCGGGCTTTGCCAATGCCATCGCCGCGGAGCTCGCCGCGCTCACCGGCCTGCCCCTGGTCAGCGCACCCAACAAGTTCGCCGCGCTTGCGGGGCACGAACCCCTGGTGGCGCTGTCTGGCGCCCTGAAGACGCTCGCGGTCACGCTGATGAAGCTCGCCAACGACCTGCGCCTGCTTGGCTCCGGGCCGCGTACCGGCCTCGCTGAAGTGCAACTGCCTGCCAACGAACCCGGTAGCTCGATCATGCCCGGGAAGGTCAACCCGACCCAATGCGAGGCGTTGTCCATGCTCGCCTGCCAGGTACTCGGCAACGACGCCACCATTGGCTTCGCGGCCAGCCAGGGACATCTGCAACTGAACGTGTTCAAGCCGGTGATCGCCTACAACCTGATGCAATCCATCCACCTGCTCACCGACGGCTGCCGCAACTTCCAGCGCCACTGCGTGGCCGGCTTGATGCCAGATGAGAAGAACATGGCAGCGAAGCTAGAGCGCAGCCTGATGCTCGCCACCGCGCTCAACCCGCACATCGGCTACGACAAGGCCGCAGAGATCGCAAAGAAGGCCTATGCCGAAGGCAGCACCCTGCGTGCGGCGGCAATCGCGCTTGGCCACGTCACGGCCGAGCAGTTCGACGCCTGGGTGCGACCCGAGGACATGCTGGGCGGCTGATATCTGCACCGGGATGGGTCTGGACGCGTGCAAGGCGGAGAAACAATTCGACACCTCGCCACGGGATCTTCATCCCCGAGTCGCGCTCATACTCCACGCATCCGGCAGGCGTGGCGTGCAATGCGAAGTGATCATCGAATCCCCTCCGTTCCACAACTGCAGCCGCCCCACAGCCCGACAAGGAGGCCACCATGAAGACCCGTACCCGTACCCTCATCCCCGCCCTGCTCATCACGTTCGCGCTCACTGGCTGTGCAACCTGGGACAACATGTCCTCGCGCGAGAAGAGCGCCACCACAGGTGCTGCGGTAGGCGGTGTGGCCGGCGCCGTGATCAGCAACGGTGGCATCCTCGGCACCGTGGGCGGTGCTGCCATCGGTGGCGTCATCGGCGACCAGATCGGCAAGCAGAAGTAAGCCGGAGCGCGGTAGCCATCCCGGGGATGCCGCCGGCAACGCACGGCATCCTCCTGATTCCTTGATAGAATCCCGCTCGTCCCGCCACGCCCGACCTCGGGCGGGCGGTTTTGTTTTTGCCGACGAGCCCCGATGACCACCACGCCCTTCCCGCCCGAGCTGCTGCGCGACGTCGAAAAGCGCCGCACCTTCGCCATCATCTCCCACCCCGACGCGGGCAAGACCACGCTCACCGAGAAGCTGCTGCTGTTCGGCGGCGCGATCCAGCTCGCCGGCACGGTGAAGGCGCGCAAGTCCGCCCGCCACGCCACCTCGGACTGGATGGAAGTAGAGAAGCAGCGCGGCATCTCGGTGACCAGCTCGGTGATGCAGTTCGAATACCAGGGGCACACCATCAACCTGCTCGACACCCCGGGCCACGAGGATTTCTCGGAAGACACCTACCGCGTGCTCACCGCGGTGGACGCCGCGGTGATGGTGATCGATGCCGCCAAGGGCGTCGAGGCGCAGACGATCAAGCTGCTCAACGTGTGCCGCCTGCGCAACACGCCGATCATCACCTTCGTGAACAAGCTCGACCGCGAGGTGCGCGAGCCCTTCGAGCTGCTCACCGAGATCGAGGACGTGCTGAAGATCACCTGCGCGCCGGTGACCTGGCCGCTGGGCATGGGCAAGGCCTTCCGCGGCGTGTATCACCTGCTGCAGCAGCAGGTGCTGACCTTCACCCCAGGCCAGGAACGGCGCAGTGACGGCGAAATCATCAAGGGCCTGGACAACCCGGAGCTCGACAAGCGCTTCCCGCTGGAGATCGGTCAGCTGCGCGAAGATGTCGAGCTGATCGACGGCGCCTCGCCGCCCTTCGACCTCGACGACTTCCTCGCCGGCAAGCAGAGCCCGGTGTTCTTCGGCTCGGGTATCAACAACTTCGGCGTGCAGGAGATCCTGCAGTCGCTGATCGACTGGGCGCCGCCGCCGCAGGCGCGCGATGCTGGCAGCCGCATGGTGCAGCCGGCCGAGCCGGCCTTCACCGGCTTCGTGTTCAAGATCCAGGCCAACATGGACCCGAAGCACCGCGACCGCATCGCCTTCTTCCGCATCTGCTCGGGCCGCTACAGCGCGGGCATGAAGGTGAAGCACGTGCGCGCCGGCCGCGAAATGAAGCTCGCCAATGTGCTTACCTTCATGGCCAACGAGCGTGTGATCATGGAAGACGGTGTCGCGGGCGACATCGTCGGCATCCACAACCACGGCCAGCTGCAGATCGGCGACACCCTGACCGAAGGCGAGAACCTCGGTTTCAAGGGCATCCCCTACTTCTCGCCTGAAATGTTCCGCGCCGCACGCCTGCGCGATCCGCTCAAGTCAAAGCAGTTGCAGAAAGGGCTGCAGGAGCTGGGCGAAGAAGGCGCGATCCAGGTCTTCGAGCTCGAGGGCGGCCAGATGCTGCTCGGCGCGGTCGGCGTGCTGCAGTTCGAGATCGTGGCGCAACGCCTGAAGGACGAGTACAAGGTCGATGCGATCTTCGAGCCCGCCGACATCCACACCGCGCGCTGGCTTACCTTCCCGGACGACGTCACGCGGCGCAACTTCGAGCGCGAGCAGGCGCTGCGCCTGGGCAAGGACATCGACGGCAACCCGGTGTATCTGGCCACCAGCCGCTACAACCTGGAAGTGACGGCCGAGAAATGGCCCAAGGTCACCTTCCACGCCACGCGCGAGCACGGCGAAGTGCTGGGCTGAAAGCACGACGGCAGCCAAAGCTGCCGTCGTTTTCCTGAAGGCCTCGGAGGCTCAAGCCACCTTGCGACGGCGCGCAGCCAGACCCGCCAGGCCGAGGCCCAGCAGTGCCAGCGTGGCGGGTTCCGGAACGGGGTTCACCACCTGGCCGCTCCGCACCGAGAAGAGATACTGCCCTGCGGTCTGCGAATTGAGCGACCCGCTGACCAGCGCATTCGGACCACCATCCAGCAACGCACCATTCACAAGCGAGCCGGCAAACTGGAACGAAGCACCGCTTCCGTTGGTCCAGCCCGCTGCGGCCGAGGTGCCACCGAGACCATTGACGCCACCGCTGGCCTCACCGGTCTCCCACTGGATCGTGTCGTAGTTGAACTCGAAATCGAAGTCGCCCAGCGCAATGTCGGAGCGCTCGGTGATGATCAACTGGAAACTGTTGAGCTTGTCCGTGCGGGCACCGTAGTAGCCCACATCAATCCAGTTCACACCGAACACGTTACGACCCCCAAGGGTGCTCTGGCCGTACTGGACGAGTCCGCTGCCCGTGCCACGGGTATCAACGTCGGCAAAAAAGGGCGCCAGCATGGGCGTGCTGACGCCGGTGATGCCGAACGGGGTGTAGGTTCCCAAAGGACCAGTGAAGGTGGTGTTGCCGTTGTTATTCACATACAGGCTGCTGTATGCGTTTCCGTAGAAGTTCAGGCTGAAACCGATCGACACCAGACCAGTTGATCCATCGTCATTGGCGGCGAGCGTGTTGGTGAAGAGGCTGGAATCGTGGATGGCTGCGGCATGTGCAGTCGTAGTGCCAAGCGCAATCAGCAGCACGATGGAAAGCTTCTTCATTGGGTTGGTCATGTTGGTGGTCCCTGCAATGAGTAAATGAATGGATGGTTATCTGAATCCACAAAGCCCCTATCGGAGCTTCTTTTACTCATATGAAGCAAACTTCATGCCAAAAATGCAGGCTATTGTTTTACATGGAAATCACACCATCCATCGCATCCATGCCGGCCTTTGTGTAAAAAGTTCCGACACCAAGCCTTGCGGCCTGCATGAACGCCGGGGCTTCACCGAGCCGCCATGCGTTCGGCCACGCGCGCGATCATTGCGATGCGCGCGCAGATCTCGAGGGTATGGCTACCGATCGCGGCACAGGCGATCCGCAGTTGCGTGGGCTAGTCGCCACACCCTACGGACACCTGACCCGGATCACTCCCCAGCAATGATGCCTTCGACCACCTTCTTGCCGTCCGAGTACAGCGCCACCTGGCCGTCCTCGAGCTCGACGTTCATGCAGCCGGTGTTGCCCTTAAGCTTGCCGTCCAGCCATTCGCGGCAGTAGCGGCCCTGCTCGTCCACCCACCAGCGTGCCTTGGCACCGGTTGTGTCGGCAAGCGTACCGTCGGTACCGAACTTGAGCGTGTAGGCGGTTTCGGTGCGCAGATACACGCCGATGAAGGTGGCGCCGGTCAGCAGCTTCTCGACCTCGACCTTGTCGGTCATGAAACTCTGCGCCATGGCGCTACCGGATGCGGCGGCAAAGGCGAGGGTGGCGAGCAGGGTACGCACGAGGCTTGCGGGCTTGGTCATCGTGATCTTCCTTATCTTGCTTTGGGGCTTGCGATTGAATGCGAGTCTGTGAGGCCGGATGCGAGCGAAGGTTCAGCCGCGTGCGCCGAGCCTGCCGACCAGGCCGCGCAGCGTCTCCTGCAGGTCGGCGGGCATCACCACGAGCTTGGAACTGCCCGATTCGCCGAGCTTCTCCAGCGCGGCGATGTACTTCTCGCCGAGCAGATACATCATCGGCCCGGCCTGGTCGCCGATGCCGGCCGAGACGCGGCGGATCGACTCGGCCGAGGCCTCGGCCAGCATCACCTGCGCATTGGCGTCTCGTTTGGCGGATTCCAGCCGCGCCTCGGCCTCGAGAATCGCCGCCTGCTTGGCGCCCTCAGCCTTGGTCACCGCGGCCTTGCGCTCGCGCTCGGCCGCGGCCTGCAGTTCCATCGCCTTCTGCATCGACTGCGAGGGCTTGATGTCCTGGATCTCGACCGATTTCACCGTCAGGCCCCAATCGACCGCCTCGTCGGCGATGCTCTCGCGCAACCGCGCCTTGATCTTGTCGCGCGAGGAAAGCGCCTCGTCGAGCTCCATCTCGCCGACGATCGAGCGCAGTGTGGTCATGATCAGGTTGCGGATCGCCTCCGAGAAGTCGGTCACGCCATATACCGCCTTGACCGGGTCGGTGACCTTAACGAAGGCAATCGCGTTCGTCAGGATCACCGCGTTGTCGCGGGTAATGACCTCCTGCTCCTGCACGTCGAGGATGATGTCCTTGGTCACCAGCTTGTAAGCCACCTTGTCGAGATAGGGGATGAGGATGTTGAGGCCCGGCCCTAGCGTGGCGTGATACTTGCCAAGACGTTCGACCACCCACTCTTCGCCCTGGGCGACCAGGCGCACGCCTTTTGCGATGGTGATGACAACGAACACCAGGATGGCGATCGCGATGGCGAGACTTTCATTCATGAACCCGTTTCCTCCGGACTGTTTCGATCAGGCTTTCGCCACCTTGACGTAACTGCCTTCCACGCTCACCACCCGCACCCGCTCACCGGCCGCAATCGCGGTCTCGGACACGCAGGCCCACTCGTCGGCACCCAACACCGGACGCTGAAAGCGCACCTTGCCGCGCTCAAAGGGCGCAACCGCATTCACCAGCAGGCCGATCTCGCCGATCACTTCGCCCGCCGCCGTGCCGATCAGGGTCTTGAAGCGCGCTCGCCGCGCCACGCTGAACCACAGGACCGTCATCGCCATCGACGCGATGACCCACGCTGCGATCTGCTTCGACAAAGCCAGGTCGGGCACGGCAAGCAAGACCAAGCCGGCGAGCATCGCGCCGAGCCCGAACCAGATGATGAAGAAGGAGGGCAGGGCAAGCTCGAGCAGCACCAGCGCGAGGCCGGCAATCTCCCAGTGCCACCATTCAAGAGTCATCGCATTATCCATGGGTCAGACTTTAACGCAGCTGGAGCGACAGTTGGCTTGCAAGCATCGCACTGCGCAGTGGGAAAGCTGTGGTGAAGCAGGGCAGCGAATTGTGGACAAGTCACTGAAACCGCCCAAGCAGAATTTTCATCAACAAAGCATCCTGCCGTGGACGAGGGGGTTTTCAACCGCTTTTCGAGAGACTCAAATCGTTGATCGATATGATGAAAATACGGTTATCCACAGAAAAACGGGGTGTACTGTCTTTATGATCTTTTAAATCTTTAAATATTGTGTACACCCAGAAGCAAACCACCCGGCGCGCTGCCAGGTCGTCTGTTCGCTATCCCAACCGCTGTGCTCAGAACGGAGGATCGTCTGTCTCAACCGCTTGTTCGACAGGTTTCAGGGCCTGCAGGCGGGGCAGTTCAGCGCTAGGCATGTGGCCTTCCTGTGCTGTCGCAGCGATCTCGCCGCCCAGTGCAGCCACCACGGCAGGAAGCAGATGGGCGAGTTCGCCGGTCATCAGCGCAAACTCTGCGTTGAACAGCGCCTCGGCGTCATCCTTGTCGCCATCGCCAATCTGGTCACGCACGATGTCGAGGAAATCGAGGCGCTTGATCTCGAGCTTCTCGGTCAGCACGAAGCTGATGCGGTCGTCGAAGGTCAGCGCAAGTCGGGTGGGCAGCTTGCCGGCTTCGAGGTGGCCCTTGACCTCCTCACCCTCGAGCGGATGCCGCACGTAGCGCACTGCGGCCTTGTCTTCGGCCACCGAACGCAGCTCGCAGTCCTGGTCGATCGTGAAGCCCTCTGGCGGCTCACTGCCGGCCAGCCAGCCGGCCATTGCCGACGTCGGCGACAACTCGGTACGCAGCAGGGTCAGGGGCAGGCTGTCGAGCGTGTGGCGCAGTTGTTCGAGCACGTCCTCAGCCTTGCTCTGGCTGGCGGCATCGACGAACAACCATCCGTTGATCGGATCGATCCAGGCGAACATGCGGCGGCGGCGGGTGAAGGCGCGCGGCAGCAGTTCCTGCGTCACTTGTTCGCGCAGCTCCTTCATCTGCTTGCGGCCGAGCTTGTAGCCCTGCTGCTCGGCCAGCTCTTCGGCGCGCTCATCTGCTTCCTGCTTGACCACCGCAGAGGGCAGCAGGCGGTGCTCGAAGCCCAGGCAGATCAGGAACTGACCGCCGATGGCGTGCACCAGCACCTCGTTACCGAGTGGCGACAACCAGCCACGACTCTCCATGTCCTGGCTGCCGCAGGGGTGAAAGGGCTTCTTTGCGAGCTGCTCCTCGAGGCGCTCGGCGCTCATGTCCCACGGGACGGGAAGGCGATAGATCTGCAGATTCTTGAACCACATGTCGGGAGGTGTTTCCTGTTGATGGAGTTTCGGGTCCGGGCCAGACGCTACTGCGCCTGCCCGCGGGATTGGGCGATCATCCGGATCACGCGCACGGTATCGAGGTCGGACTGGTGGTACGCCGAGCGCACGAATTGCGCGTAACGCCCCTCCTCACCGCCTTCCGGCAACGAGGTCTGGTAGGCGAAACGCAGGAAGAAGGCGCCGGGCTCGGGTTCCTCGATGGTGATCACCAGACTGCCGCCGGGGTGTTCCTCATTGGCTTCGGATTCGAAGCGCATCCAGTGCAGCGGATCGAAGGTGACACAATCGCGGATGATGGCGCTGCCGAAGTGCAGGTCGCGCACGAGGCGGTCTTCGCTGCGCTCGATGATGTGGCAGGCCTCCAGGCCGGGCAGGAAGATGCACGCATCCTCTGCGCGGCACAACAGGCCGAACCACAGCTCTTCGCGTGTGAGCTGCATCTGCAGCGGGTTGGCGAGATCATTGACCTCGATCAGGTGTTCGAATTTCAAGGCGGTCTCCTGAGCGGGCAGGGCGGCAGTTTACCCGCGGATGCCTGCACCCGGGATAACATGCGTGCCATGCAACTCGAACGCCTCCTCCATGCCCAGGGCTTCGGCAGCCGCAAGGAATGCCGTGCCCTCATCCGTGCCGGTTACGTCAGCGTCGCCGGCGAAGCCTGTGAAGATCCGTATGCCGAATTCGATGCCGGCAGCACCGATGGCTCGTCCGGTCTCGCATTCCGCGTCGGCGAACAGGACTGGCGCTTCCGCGCCCGAGCCTATGTCGTCCTCCACAAGCCGGCCGGCTATGAGTGTTCGGCCAAGCCGACCTTCCACCCTTCGGTCTTCACCCTGCTGCCGCCGCAACTGCAGGAACGCGGCGTACAGTGCGTAGGCCGCCTAGACCAGGACACCACCGGGCTGTTGCTGCTCTCCGACGACGGGCAGTTCATCCACCACTGGAGTTCGGGCAAGAAGCGCACGCCCAAGGTCTACGAAGTCACCCTGAAGCATGCGGTCGAGCAGGCCTTTGCAGATTGCCTGCTCGGCGGCGTCGAACTGCATGACGAGCCTGCGCCGATCGCCGCAGCGGCCTGCGAGCTCACCAGCCCGAACACGCTGCGCCTGACCCTCTGTGAAGGCAAGTACCACCAGGTCAAACGCATGGTCGGCGCTGCCGGAAATCGTGTGGAGGCCCTGCACAGAAGCCGGGTGGGAGGGCTGGACCTGCCTGCCGGGCTTGCGCCAGGGCAGTGGCGATGGCTGGAGGCGGACGACCTCGCCCGCCTCGCCGACTACGCTTGAAGACTGGAGGCACCTAGAAGCGCATCTCCAGGTTCATGCCGACCGCCCAGGATTTGTCGCGCTCGCGGTTTTCTTCATCGTACTGCGGCCAGTAATGGCCGACGATGAGCTCGCCGATCAGCCATTCGCGATAAACCGGTTGCGTCCACTTCATCCGCACACCGTATTCGCCGACGGCTTCCTGGGCACCCGTTTCACCGGTCGCCACCAGTTCGCCCGAAAGCAGGCGGTCGTCACCAAAGCGACGGAACAGACCCAGGCTGCTTCCCCAGGCGAAACCGTCGGTCTTCTGGGAGATGGTTGCTGCGTTCTGCCAGTGCAGTGAGAGCGTCGGCGTGAAGGCGTGCTCGTAATCGAGTGCGGTCGTGGAACCGAATTTGTGCGAGGTATTCCAGAAAATCGTCTCACGGAACTCGATGCGATCCTGTTCCGACACGGCCCACTGCTTGCGGTAGCGTGCCTGGGTGTAAAACTTCAGCCCGCCGCGCACGCCTGCCCGCAAATCGACGTCCCTGCGCAACGCAAGCCCCAACCCTGCAAAGCCGGTCTGATCTTCCCGCCTGCGCTCCTCGAGCAGCAACTGTTCGCGTGTGAATGCTTCAGCCTGGTCGGTCACGAGCTCGTCCTCGTTCTGCCGCCCGATGAAGACGTATGCCTTTTCGCGCAGGTTGGGCAAATCGAAGCGGGCCCGGAAACGCACGTTGGTATCCCAGCCTTCGTCCTGCCGCCAGAGATTACGCAGACCCAGGCGTCCGTTGGTGACCCGGCCGCCATCTTCGAAGGGGCGATCGCCGAACCAGTCGTTCACCGTTTCTCCCAGCCACAGCGAGAACCCTCTGACCTGGGTCCGCGTGGTATCCAGAATCCATTCCTCCTCAGCGGCTTGCGGACTGACGGTATTGGCATGCTGTTCCGCCAGGCTCGTGAGCGGTGCGATCAACAGCAGTACCAGTGGTAGGGCATGTCGTCTTGCCACGGTAAACCTCTCCTTCCCGGCAACGGTTTCGTTGCAGGCTAGATGTTTGCGGACCGAGTGCCCGCTTCTGCGAACGATTTTACCCGCAAGTACATGAGCCCGCCCGCGCCTTACGGCGAGCGCAGTTTGTTCTTCTGTTTATTTATTGATTTAAACAACAATAAAGTTAACAGTACCCAAAAATCTGTGGATAAGTATCTGCACACCTTGTTTCACCTGCATTTAACCCCTGGAGGAAGTCGGTGGGAAAGGCTTTGGACGGCTGTGGGGGAATTGTCGATGAATTTTGCTAGATGTCGTTTTTGGCCGCTTGTCCACAAGCTTTCAAGCGCTCGCTCCCAGGATTGTTCAAGATATGACTGTTGCTGCTGCGTCACCCCGCCCGGAATGGGAGATTTTCTGCCAGGTTGTGGATAACTTTGGGGATATCGGCGTGTGCTGGCGGCTGGCTCGCGATCTGGCCGCGCGCAGGCTCGGCGGGGTGAGGCTCTGGGTCGATGACTGGGCGGTCCTGCAGCAGATCTGCCCGCCCGCAGCGGACGTCGATCCGCGGGCAGGCAGCGTGATCGACGGGGTGGAGGTGCGCGGTTGGGGGGCATCGTTCTCGCCCCTGGCGCCCGGCAGGGTCGTGGTGGAGGCCTTCGCCTGCGAGCTGCCGGTGTCCCAACTCGAGATCATGGCTGCGCAGAGCAGTCCGCCGGTGTGGATCAATCTCGAGTATCTCTCTGCCGAGGCTTGGGTCGTCGGGTGTCACGGCATGGCTTCGCCTCATCCGCGACTGCCGCTGGTGAAACACTTCTTCTTCCCGGGGTTCGATCCTCGCGTGGGGGGGCTGCTGCGCGAGCCCAGCTTGCTACAGCGCCGCGATGCGTTCGTGAAGGATCCAGTGGGCCGACTCGCCTGGCTGCGGGAGCGTGGTGTGGATACTGACCCGCAGACCCTGCGGGTGTCGCTCTTCGCCTACGAGCAGCCGGGCCTGGGGGAACTCATCAGCTGCTGGACCACCGGAGCGCGCCGCATCAGCTTGCTGGTGCCCGTCTCACGTGTTCTGGCGGATGTCGCTGCCGGGCTGGGCTGTCCCGCTCCAGAAGCAGGCGCGCACATCCGGCGCGGTAGTCTGGATGTCCATGTACTCCCCTTCACGGATCAGGATGGCTACGATCGGCTGCTCTGGGCGAGCGATCTCAACTTCGTGCGCGGCGAGGACTCCTTCGTGCGCGCGCAGTGGGCGGCTCGTCCCTTCGTCTGGCAGATCTACCCGCAGGCCGATGCCGTGCATCATGAGAAGCTCGATGCCTTCCTTGCGCTCCATCGGCCAGGTCTGCCTGCGGCAACCGCTGACGCACATGCAGCGTTCTGGCGCGCCTGGAACGCTTGCCCGGGTGAAGGTATTCGACCCGCACGCGCCTGGCCCGCATTTGCCGAGGCCCTCCCGGTGCTCTCCGAACACGCGCGGAGCTGGTGTGTCGCGCAGGCCGCCCTCCCCGACCTCGCAGACAACTTGACAAAATTCTGCTCCCACATCCGCCAAAGCCCGCGGTAGAATCGCGGGCTAAATTTTTCAAGCACATGCGGCCGCTCGCCGCAGCGATCAATTCGGGAAACAGCATGAAAACCGCTCAGGAACTCCGCTCGGGCAACGTCATCATGGTGGGCAGCGACCCGCTCGTGGTGCAGAAGGCCGAATACAACAAATCCGGCCGCAACGCTGCGGTCGTGAAGATGAAGCTCAAGAACCTGCTCACGGGCGCTCCGTCCGAGTCGGTGTACAAGGCGGACGACAAGTTCGAGGTCGTGGTGCTGGAGCGCAAGGAAGTCACCTACTCGTACTTCGCAGATCCGATGTACGTGTTCATGGACGCCGACTACGAGCAGTACGAGGTCGAAGCCGACAACATGACCGACGCCCTCAAGTACCTCGAGGACGGTCTGCAGTGCGAAGTCGTGTTCTACAACGGCAAGGCGATCTCGGTCGAACTCCCCAACAGTGTGGTACGCGAGGTCGTCTACACCGAGCCCGCCGTCAAGGGCGACACCTCGGGCAAGGTCATGAAGCCGGCCCGCATCTCCACCGGTTTCGAGCTGCCGGTGCCGGCCTTCGTAGAGATCGGCGACAAGATCGAGATCGACACCCGCACCGACGAGTACAAGAACCGCGTCAAGTAAGCGCGCCTTACGTCGATCGCTGCAATGGGCCCGCAAGGGCCCATTTGCTTTCTGGATGTTGCAGCGTGAAATCTGCGCATTGTTTTGCTGTCGGGATTCGGTAAGCTCACCCCATTCGCCGCTTCCTGCTCCGTCTGACAATGCTCATGAAACCGCTGTCCCTGCTCGTTCCCATTCTGTCGCTGGCGATTCTTGCAGCCTGTTCGGCCGAACCGCAACAGGCGCCTGCGCCCGTCAAGGAAGCCACGCCCGAGGCCCCTGCTGCGGAAGCGGCGCGGGAGGATGCGGCGGCGGCCCGCCAGAAGGCGGCGGATGCCGCTCGTGAGGCGCTGCAGAAGGCTGGCGAGGCTGCGCGCAAAGCTGGCGAGGCGGGTGCAGCCACCGTGCAGGCGGTCGTCGAGTCAGCCGAGGGGGCGATTCGTGACAGCGGACCTGCAGGTGAGGGCGAGTCCGCCACCGGTGCTCAGACGGTACGCGATGCGAAGGAGGCTGCCGAGCAGGCGGCTCACCGCATCGCAGAGGCTACGCGCGATGCTGCGCAGCGTCTGAGGGAAGTCGGCAAGGGGGCGATCGAGAGCGTACGTCCCAGGCCCGACGGGGAGTTGGGTGAACCGGCGCCGGTAGAGGAGCGTACCTTGCCGGAGGCAGAGGCCGAAAAGGGCAGTTCGGAGGAGTGATGTCCGCCGCGATGCGGCAAGTGGGGATGGCGGCAGCGCTCGGACGCGTGCTGGTCTTTCTCGCCCTGTTTTTTCCCTTGCCTGTCTGGGCGAGCGGCGATGCAGAAGCTGCTTCGCCGCTGGTGCTTCCACCGCCAGGAGAGCTTCAGGTTTTCGTTCGCGATGGCTGTCCGCATTGCGCCGACGCGAAGACTTATCTGGACGAACTCCAGCGCATCCGCCCCGATCTTCGCATCGTGTTACGCCAGGTCGATCGCGATCCCGCTGCGCGTGACGTCCTCGTCGCGATCAGTCAGGCCGTCGGTGCCTGGCCGCCCGGGGTGCCGACCTTCGTGTATGGCACGCAGGTACTGGTCGGATTCGACGACGCGGCGCACACGGGCTCGGAACTGGAGCGGCTGATCGAGGCCTTGCCGCCGCCACCGCGCGACCGGTTCGAATCTGCGCTGTTCGGCACCCTGAGCGTCAGCGAACTAGGACTGCCACTGTTCACGCTCGCGCTCGGCCTGCTCGATGGCTTCAATCCCTGTGCGATGTGGGTGCTGCTGTTCCTGCTCTCGCTGCTGGTACGGCTGAAGGACAGGCGGCGCATGGCCCTGGTGGCCGGCACCTTCGTGCTCGCGAGCGGTGCGGTGTATTACGCCTTCATGGCGGCGTGGCTCAATGTCTTCCTGTTCGTCGGCATGACCGATGCGCTGCGCATCGGCCTGGCCGGGCTGGCAATGGTGATCGGTTTCATCAACGTGAAGGATTTCGTGGCGTTCGGCCGCGGCGTGTCGCTGTCGATCCCCGAGTCGGCGAAGCCCGGCCTCTATGCGCGGGCACGCGCGATCCTGAAGGCCGAGTCGCTGCCCGCCTCGCTCGCCGCGGTGGCGGTGCTGGCGGTGGTGGTGAACTTCGTCGAGCTGCTGTGCACCGCAGGGCTGCCGGCGATCTATACCGCGGTGCTCACCCAGCATGACCTGTCTGCGCTGGCGCATTACGGCTACCTCGGCCTCTACATCCTCGCCTACCTCGCCGACGATGCGCTGATGGTCGGTTCCGCGGTGCTGGCGCTGGGCAGCGGCAAGCTCACCGAGCGCGGCGGGCGCATTCTGAAGCTGCTGTCCGGTGCGGTGATGCTGGCGCTCGGGCTGACGATGCTGGTGCGCCCGCAGTGGCTGATGTAGGCCCCGGATCGTTGCCCGCAGGGGAACCTTTCACCCCTGGACATGAGTCGGATGCCGGTCCGCGCCTAGAATGGCGTCTTGTGTCCGAGCCTTGCCTCCCATGTCTGCCTCCGTCACCCGCTATACCCCGGTCGATGCCCCCGCCCCGATCGCCGACGCCATCCGCATCCGCGGTGCGCGCCAGAACAACCTGCGCAACCTGTCGCTCGACCTGCCGCTGAACCGCCTGACGGTGGTGACCGGCGTGTCCGGTTCGGGGAAGTCCTCGCTGGTATTCGACACGCTTTATGCCGAGGGCCAGCGGCGCTACGTCGAGACCTTCTCGCCCTACGCGCGCCAGTTCCTCGACCGCATGGACAAGCCGCAGGTCGATCGCATCGAGGGTGTGCCGCCGGCGATCGCGATCGACCAGACAAACCCGGTGCGCACCTCACGCTCGACGGTGGGCACGATGACCGAGCTCGCCGACCACTTCAAACTGTTGTATGCGCGCGCCGCGCACCTGCATTGCCGTTGCTGCGGCAAGCCGGTACGCCGCGATTCAGCGGTCAGCATCGCCGCCGATCTGTGCGCGCGCGCTCAGGCGGAAGGCGACCCGCGCCTGGTGGTGTGCTTTCCGGTGCCGGTGCCGTCCAACTTCAGCGAGGCGGAGGTGACCGGCCTGCTCAACGCGCAGGGCTACACCCGCATCCAGGAACGCATCGCCGGTGGCGGCCCCGAGGGGCAGGATGTGCTGCAGGTGGTGCAGGACCGCTTTCGCGCGTCGAACGCCGAGGATGCGCGTCTGGCCGAGGCGCTGGAGTCGGCCCTGCATCGCGGTCATGGCCGGCTGTCGGTGTATGCCTCGGGCGAGGGCGTGAAGTCGGAAACAAGGAACGGGACGGGGACACCGGGCGAGGCGGTGTGGCGCTATTCGTCCGGCCTGCATTGCGCCGACTGCGACATCCATTACTCGGACGCCACGCCCGGCCTGTTCTCCTTCAATTCGCCGATCGGCGCCTGCGAGACCTGCCGCGGCTTCGGGCGCGTGATCGGGGTGGACTTCGGCCTGGTGGTACCGGACGAGTCGAAGACGCTGGCCGAAGGCGCGGTGAAGCCCTGGCAGACCGAGAGCTACCGCGAGTGCCAGGCCGACCTCCAGAAGATGGCGAAGAAGTACGGCGTCGCCATGGACATACCGGTGCGCGACCTGCCGCCGGAACATCGTCAGTGGCTGTTCGAGGGCGACCCGAAGTGGAAGAACTGGGACAGCTCGTGGCCGCGCTACTGGTACGGCGTGCGCCACTTCTTCGACTGGCTGGAGACCAAGGCCTACAAGATGCACATCCGCGTGCTGCTGTCGCGCTACCGCAGCTACACGGAATGCCCGGCCTGCCACGGCGCGCGGCTGAAGCCGGATGCGCTGCTGTGGCGGTTGCCGGTGGGTGACAAAGGTCTCGCGATCCACGAGCTGATGGCAATGCCGGTCGATCGCATCCGCGACGCCGTCGCCGCGCTGCACATCCCTGGCGTGTCTGACGAAGCCACCGAGTTGGTGCTGGGCGAGATCCGCAGCCGGCTGAACTATCTTGCCGACGTCGGCCTCGGCTACCTGACGCTCGATCGCCAGTCGCGCACCTTGTCGGGTGGCGAGGTGCAGCGCATCAACCTGACCACCGCGCTCGGCACCTCGCTGGTGAACACCCTGTTCGTGCTCGACGAGCCCTCGATCGGCCTGCACCCGCGCGACATCGGCCGCATCCTCGGCGTGATGACACGGCTGCGCGATGCCGGCAACACGCTGGTGGTGGTGGAGCACGACCCGCAGGTGATGGTCGCCGCTGACGAACTGCTCGAGATTGGCCCCGGCCCGGGAGAGCGTGGCGGCAACATCGTCGCGCGCGGCACGCCGGCCGAGATCGCCGCCAACCCGGACTCGGTGACCGGCCCCTGGCTGGCGGGCAGGAAGCGCATCGACGTCGATCGTCCGCCGCGGCCGGTCGATGACGCCACGCCGCGCATGACTCTGGTCGGCGCGCGCCAGCACAACCTGCGCGACCTGACCGTCGGCTTCCCGCTGCAGCGCCTGACCTGCCTGACCGGCGTGTCCGGTTCGGGCAAATCGACCTTGATCCAGGACGTGCTGTTTCCGGCGCTGGCCAAGCATTTCGGCGAGGCATCCGAATCACCGGGCGATTTCGACCGCCTCGAAGGTGTGGATAAGTTGCGCGGTGTGGTCATGGTCGACCAGTCGCCGATCGGCAAGAGTTCGCGTTCCAACCCGGTCAGCTACGTCGGTGCCTGGGACCCGATTCGCAATCTGTTCGCCGCCTTGCCGGAGGCGAAGCAGCGGGGTTACTCCCCCGGTACTTTCAGCTTCAATGCCGGCCACGGCCGCTGTCCGACCTGCACCGGCTCGGGCTTCGAACATGTCGAGATGCAGTTCCTGTCCGACGTCTGGCTACGCTGTCCGGACTGTGACGGCAAGCGCTACCGCCCGGAAGTCCTTGAACTGCAATGGAATGGGCGTTCTGTCGCGGATATTCTGGAACTGACGGTGCATGAGGCGCTGGACGTGTTCCGCGAACACCCGAAGGTGCTCGCCGCCCTGGCGCCGCTGGCGGATGTCGGTCTCGACTATCTGCGCCTCGGCCAGCCCGTGCCGACGCTGTCGGGTGGCGAAGCGCAGCGTCTGAAGCTTGCCGGCCATCTCGCCGAGGCGGCACAGAGGAAGCCTGTACGCAAAGCCAGGGCTGTGGATAACTTTGTTGGCAAATCTGTTGGCAACGCCGAAAACGCGCCCGAACCCGGTCTGCTGTTCCTGTTCGACGAACCCACCACCGGCCTGCACTTCGAGGACGTCGCCAAGCTGCTGGGGGCATTCGACAAGCTGCTGCAGGCCGGCCATTCACTGATCGTCATCGAGCATAACCTCGACGTGATCGCTGCATCCGACTGGATCATCGACCTCGGCCCGGAAGGGGGTGAAGGCGGCGGCGCGGTGGTGATCGAGGGGACGCCGGAGGTCGTGCGCGGGCATGAAAGCTCGCATACCGGCAGGGCATTGCGGGACTACGCGGCGGAACTGGAGAAGACGCGCACGGCGCCGCGGGTCGCCGCCGAGCCGCGGGTGGAATATCGCCCGGTTGCTGCACCGGCGATAGAGATCCGCCATGCACGCGAGCATAACCTGAAGAACGTCAGTCTGCAGATTCCGCGCGACCAGTTCACCGTGATCACCGGCCTGTCCGGCTCGGGCAAGTCCACGCTGGCCTTCGACATCGTGTTCGGCGAGGGGCAGCGCCGTTACCTGGAGTCGCTCAACGCCTACGCGCGCCAGTTCGTCCAGCCGGCCAGCCGACCCGACGTCGACGGCCTGTTCGGCATCCCGCCCACGGTGGCGATCGAGCAGCGCACCAGTCGCGGCGGGCGCAAGAGCACGGTGGCGACGCTGACCGAGATCCACCCCTTCCTGCGCCTGATGTACGTGAAGCTGGGCACGCAGTTCTGCCCCGACTGCGACGTGCCGGTGACGCCGCAGAGCTTCGAGGCCATCGTCGCCCAGGTCCAGCGCGAGCTGCGTGGCGCGTCCATCGAAGTGCTGGCGCCGCTGGTGGTCAACCGCAAGGGCCTGTACACCGACCTCGCCAAGTGGGCGCGCGGCAAGGGCCACGCGCAGCTGCGCGTCGATGGCGAATACCTGCCCACCGCCAAGTGGCCGCGGCTGGACCGCTACAAGGAGCACAACATCGAGCTGCCCACCGGCATGGTGGTGGTGCAGCCGGAGAACGAGGCCACGCTGCGCGAGTTCGTGCGCCAGGCGCTGGACATCGGCAAGGGCGTGATCAAGGTGCTCGAGATCGGCAAGCTCGGCGCGGTGCCGGTCACCTTCTCCACGCTGCGCGCCTGCCCCAACTGCGGCACCGGCTTCACCGAGCCCGATCCGCGCCTGTTCTCGTACAACGCCAAGCATGGCTGGTGCCCCAAGTGCTACGGCACCGGGCTGAAGACGGCGGCGCGCATCGAGGACCCCGACGCGCTCGACCTCGGCGATGCGGAAGAGGTCATCGTCAGCGACGAGCCCTGCCCCGCCTGCGACGGCGCGCGCCTCAATCCGGTGGCGCGCGCGGTGCGCTTCCGCGACCTCGGCCTGCACCAGCTCGCGGCCCAACCCGTGGACAAGGCTGCCGGCTTCTTCGCCGATCTGGCACTGAACGAGCGTGAAACCGATATCGCGCGCGACCTCGTCAGCGAGATCCGCGGGCGGCTGGCCTTCCTGCAGCACGTCGGCCTCGGCTACCTGGCGCTGGACCGCGCCGCGCCTACGCTGTCCGGGGGAGAGGCGCAGCGCATCCGCCTGGCGGCGCAGCTCGGCTCCAACCTGCGCGGCGTGTGCTACATCCTCGACGAGCCGACGATCGGCCTGCACCCACGCGACAACCGCCTGCTGCTCGACACCCTGGAAGCGCTGCGCGACCGCGGCAATACGCTGCTGGTCGTGGAGCACGACGAGGACACCATCCGCCGCGCCGACCATGTCATCGACCTCGGCCCCGGCGCCGGCGTGCGCGGCGGCCGGGTGGTGGCCGAAGGCCGCATCGACGACCTGCTGGCCGCGCCCGAATCCGCCACCGGCGAATGCTTCCGTCACCCGCTGCAGCATCCGCTGCGACCGCGCCACGCGGTGGCGGACGACCACCCCGCGATCCGCATCGAAGGTGCCAACCTGCACAACCTGCGCGATATTTCGGTGCGCATCCCGCTCGCGCGCCTCATCGTGGTGACGGGCGTGTCCGGCTCGGGCAAGTCCAGCCTGGCGCGCGACGTCATCCACGCCAACCTGCGCGCCCGCCTCGGCGACCCCGAGGCCACCCGCGCCCGCCGACGCGGCCAGGCGCAGCCGGAGGAGGTCGACCAGGCGCTGGTCGGCTGCAAGGGCCTCCACGGCTGGCAGCAGGTCGGCCGCGTGCTGGAAGTCGACCAGACCCCGATCGGCAAGACGCCGCGCTCCTGCCCGGCGACCTACGTTGGTTTCTGGGACGCGATCCGCAAGCTCTTCGCCGACACCTTCGATGCCCGCACCCGCGGCTGGAACGCCTCGCGCTTCTCCTTCAACACCGGCGCCGGCCGTTGCCCGGTGTGTGACGGCGCTGGCCAGACCACCGTCGAGATGAGCTTCCTGCCCGACGTGAAGACACCCTGCGAGGCCTGCGGCGGCGCGCGCTTCAACCCGGAGACGCTGTCGGTGCGCTGGAAGGACAGGACGGTCGCCGAAGTGCTGGCGATGCCAGTGGACGAGGCGGTGAATTTCTTCTCCGCCCACCCCGCCATCGCTCACCCGCTGCAGCTGCTGCAGGACGTCGGCCTCGGCTACCTGACATTGGGCCAGCCCAGCCCGACGCTGTCGGGTGGCGAGGCGCAGCGCATCAAGCTCGTCACCGAACTCGCCAAGGTGCGCCGCCGCCCGGGCGACGCCGAGGACACTGGTGGCGTGCCGCTGCCGGCCGACAAGCACAGCCTGTACGTGCTTGACGAGCCTACCGTGGGCCTGCACATGGCTGACGTGGACAAGCTGATCCGCGTGCTGCACCGCCTGACCGACGCCGGCCACACCGTGCTGGTGATCGAGCACGATCTCGACGTGATGGCCGAGGCCGATTGGCTGATCGACCTAGGCCCGGAAGGCGGTGACGGTGGCGGCCGCGTGGTGGCCGAGGGCCCGCCGGAGGTGGCGATGGCAACGCCGGAATCGCATACCGGATGCCATCTGCGCGAGTTCCTGGCCCAGCGCAAGGCCGGATGATGCAGTGCAGCGGAACCATGGCATGATGTCCTGGTCATGGTTCGTCATGGGCGCCGCTTCTTCCGTGGGAGCGGGCTTGGCCGCCGAACCGGTATCGATGAAGGGAAGAAAGCAATGAACACACGCAAGATCCGCATCTGGGACCTGCCCACCCGACTATTCCACTGGCTGCTGGTCGTGCTCGTGGTCGCCGCCTACGTCACCGGCCAGATGGGTGGCAGCATGATCGAATGGCATGGGCGCGCTGGCGTGGCGATCACCGGCCTGCTCGCCTTCCGCATCGTGTGGGGCATCGTTGGCTCCACCTACGCGCGCTTTGCGGATTTCGTGCCCACGCCCGGCCGCATCGGCAGTTACCTGCGCGGCCAGTGGAACCGGCCCGGCCATAATCCGCTCGGCGCGCTGTCGGTGTTTGCGCTGCTTGCGATCATGATCTTCCAGGCGGTTACCGGCCTGTTCTCGAACGACGAGATCGCCTTCTCCGGCCCGCTGCGCGACCTGGTGAGTTCCGCGACCAGCGACCAGCTCTCGGGTCTGCACAGGCAGAACTACTGGGTGATCATCGTCTTCGTCGCGCTGCATGTCGGCGCGGTGATGTTCTACGCGCTGGTGAAGAAGGACGACCTCGTCAAGCCGATGATCACGGGCGTGAAGGAAGTCGCCGATCCGGCGCACGAGCCCGCCCGTGGCGGTGGCACGGTGGCCTTCATTGTCGCCCTCGCGCTCACCGCAGCTGTGCTTTACTTCGCCACCGGCAGCTTCATCGAGCCGCCGCCCCCGCCGCCGCCCGCGGCGTGGTAAGGACGCGAGGCGGGCCTGCCAGCAAGCTGCCCGACCGCTGCGGTCAACGAAAAAGCCACCCCTGACGCGGGGTGGCTTTTTCGTGTACGCCGACGAGGCTCGTGCCCGCGTCGGCGTGTGCAGGATCACTCCATGCGGTACTTGTCGTGACAGGCCTTGCAGCTGCTGCCGGTGTCGGCGAAAGCCTTCTGCACCGCGGCCTTGTCGCCGCTGGCTGCGGCCGTCGCGAGCGCGGCGGCGTTGGTGTTGAACTCGGTGGCGATCTTGCCGACGTCCTGCATGTTCTCGAAGAATTCGGGCTTGACGCGGGTCTTCACGTTACCGATGTCCTTTTCGGTGCCCGGGCCGTACAGCGCACCCATGCCCGAACCGGCGATGCCGGCGATGGCCGCGGCTGCGGCTTGAACCTGCTGGGCATTGTATTCGCCCTCGAGATTGGCCTTGATCTTGCCCATGTTCCAGCTCATGAAGCTATAGCCGGCCTGACGGTACTTGATCTGGTCCTCAGGTTTGACCTGGGCCGAAGCGGCGGTCGCGAGGGACAGGGAGATGATGCCGAGAGCGATTGCTTTTTTCATGTGGAACCTCCTGGTTCGTTGCTGGAGAAGTCTTCAGTGGTGCCGCGATATGCCGCCCGAACATGCGTTCGCGCTGCAAGGGATGCCTCTGGTCCGGGGCTGTACTGCATACGTATGGCTCATATCACGAGAACCTTATATCAAAATTCATTGATGTGGGTCATGCTTACTCGCCAGAATATTGCTTTTTCGGCCTAAAGCATCCTGCATTTCGGTCGTTGAAGCGGATGTTGATCGATCAGGAAAGGTAAGGTTCCCAAATGAACGTCGGACAGCAAAACTCGACAAAGCGTGTCTCCTCGACGCCGATCTGGCTTCGGCTCACCGGAGTCATCTGGCTGATGATGGTGCTCGCCTTCGGCAGCATGATCGCCTGGGAAACGAAGGTGAACCGCGAGACGGCGATCGATCAGGCGAAGGACTTCGCTGCGGCGGTCAACGAGATGACCATGGCCGGGCTGACCGGAATGATGATCACCGGCACCGTAGGGCAGCGCGACGTCTTCCTTGACCAGATCAAGGAGCTCTCGGTGGTGCGCGATCTGACCGTGTTGCGTGGCGAGGCCGTGAGCAAGGTGTATGGCGACGGGGGCGGCGGCGCGGTAGCGGTCGATGCCGACGAGCGCTCCGCCCTGAGTGAAGGCCGCAGTACCTTGCGTGTAGAACACAGCGCCGAGCATGGCGAGCATCTGCGCGTCGTCATTCCCTCGCTTGCATCGAAGAACTGGCTGGGCAAGGACTGTATCCTCTGTCACCAGACCAGCGAAGGAACCAGGGCAATCGCACCTACTTCGCATAGCCTCATCTAAAATCCCGTTAACTTTCATGACCTTGCGAGGCCTCTGTTCACAACGTCATAAATTGTGTAGT
>NZ_JBNCAR010000025.1:0-56717 GCF_051280715.1 Thauera sp. AutoDN2
CGACCGCCCCGGCTGCCACAGCAACCCGGCCGTCAACGCCAGCGGCCAGACCCTGCACGATGCCAACCTGCTCAAGCTGCGCATCACCTACGGCATCCCGGCGAAGAAGCAGATCCCGCTCGCCGGCCCCTTCATGGCGCGCGCGCTCGCGCTGCTCGATCCCGCCGACAGCGACGCCTTCCGCGCCGGATTGATCGCCGACGGGCGCATCCCGGTGGTCGCCCATACCGTCATGCGCATGCAGTCGCCGGCGATCGAGGCCGGGAATGCGTCGTACCCCGGCGCCGGCAACGCAGGCAGGCCGGTCGATCCGGGGCCGCCGCCGCAAGGGCCGGGGCTGCCGGAATGTCCGGTGACCGATCCGGCGTGCGCGCCCCCGACCGTCCCCCCTCCCGCACCAAAGCCTGTGCCAGATGAATGCGACCCCCTCACCGACCCTGGTTGCTGGTCCGTGCCTTCGTGCCAGGCGCCTGCGGACTGGCTGAAGGGCATCAACACCACACCGACAACGCCCTGACGCACCGCCCACCTCCGTCACCGCCATGAACACTGCCCATACCTCCGTCCGCACCCTGCTCGCACACTGCCTGCTCGGTCCATTGCTCGGGCTTTTTCTCGCCCACGCACCGGCAACCTTCGCGGCAACAGCGAGCAGCAGCGTTCTCCCCGCGACCAGTCAACAATCCCTCCCGCAATCGAGCGCCTTCGACTCGAACTGCCTCTCGATCGACGGCGGTGACCCGGCCGCCGCGCACCCCTGCGGCGAGGCGCCGCCCGCGAGCCAGGACAACCCGGACAGTGTCGCCCATGGCGCGGGCAACCCGATCGACGTCATCACCGGCAACAAGTACCAGCGCGAGACCGACCTGCCCGCGCTGCCGGGCGTGCTCGGCATCGAGATCGTGCGCCATTACAACAGCGCGCAGGCCAGCACCGATGCGCCGCTCGGACTGCTCGGGCGCGGCTGGCGGCTGTCTTACGAGACTGATCTGTATGTGACCGGCGCGCAGTTGCACATCGTCCAGGCCGACGGCACCCGCCTGGTGTTTGCGCCCGATCCTGCCGAGGCGGGCCGCTACCGCCATCCTGACTCCGCCCGCGGCTCGATCTCGGCGAGCAGCCGAGCCGGGGTCGGCCCAAACGTGGCGACGTATCGCTGGGCCTGGTCTGACGGACGCACGCTGGACTTCGATGCGCGCGGCAAGCTGGTGCAGATCCGCCTGCCCACCGGCGAACTCCTCAGCCTCGCGCGCGGCCTTGATGGCGAGTTGGTGAAGGTGACCGATCCGCAAGGGCGCAGCCTCACTTTCGAGTACGCACCACGCAGCAGCCGCGGCTTTCGGGGGGTGGTCGCGATCACCAGCCCGCTCGGTCGCTTCACCTATGCGCACCAGAACGAGCGTGCGCTTCCCGGGCTGAGCAACCTCGTCGCCGCCACCCACCCCGACGGCACCGTCCGGCGTTACCACTATGGCGCCGACAGCGGCGAAGCGGCGCCGGCCTGGCCGCACCACCTCACGGGAATATCTCTCATCGCCCCCGCCGCGATTGGAACCGAGGGCGACGCGGGCGAGCGGCGGCTGTCGACCTACGCTTACGACGGCACGGGCCGCGCGGTCATGAGCGTGCGCGGCGCACCGCGCGTAGCGGACGACTCCGGCCAGCCGCGCCCCGGCACCGGCATCGAGCAGGTCGATCTGGAATTCGCCGCGTCGGACCGGACCATACTCACCAACAGCCTCGGCCAGCGCACCATCTACCGCCACACCCGCATCCACGGCGAACCGCGCCTGCTGGAGGCGATCGGCCCGGGCTGCGCGCGCTGCGGCGAGACGAACGTGCGCTACCAGTACGACGAGCGCGGCCGGCTCGCCCGCATCACGCGGCTCGATCCAGCGGGCCAGCCCGTCGTGGCCGAAACCCTGGCCCGCGACCACGCTGGCCGCGCGCAGCGCAGATCGCTGCAGCCCTTCGTCGGCGGCAAGCCCCTGCCCGAACGCCTGCTCGCACGCTACGAATACGTCGAAGATTCGCCCCGCCCCGTGCTCATCGCGCGCCCCAGCGTCGTCCCGGGGCGCGAGCATCGGCTGCAGCTCGCCTACAACGACGCAGGCCAGGTCACACGGATGGTGGAGCGCGGCTTCAGCCCGCTCGACACGGACGGCAAGCCGATCGACGACCCGAGGCGCGCGACACCGATCGAGCGCAGCAGCACATTCGCGTATGCCCGGATCAACGGCCGCTCCCTGCTCACTGCCACTGACGGGCCGCTCCCGAACGGCGCCGAGGGCTCGCCAACCGACTCCGACATTTCGACTTTCGAATGGGATGCCGCGGGAAACCACTTCACCGCACTCACCCTGCCCGGCGGCCGACGCAGCACGCTCGAGCACGATCCCGCGACCGGCACGTTGAAGAGCGTGCGCAATGACGAGGGTTTCGGCACCCGCTACACCTACAACCTGCGCCTGCAGCCGACGACCATTCGCTTCGATGGCCCCGGGCAGGCACCCTCGCAGACACAGCACTTCGAGTACGACGCACTCGGGCGGGTGATCGAAGCGAGCAACGCCTCTTCGCCCGCCTCGAACTGGCTTCAGGAATGGGACGAGCACGGGCACCTGCGCTGGCACGCCAGCGCCCTCGGCGTGCTCGACAACTTCCACTTCGACACCGAAGGTCGGCCGCTCGAACGCAGCCGGCGCAGCGCGAGCTTCGAGCAGACCGAAAACCTGCGCTACGACGCGCAAGGCCGACTCGCCTCGGTCCGCGACAACGCCGGCCGCGGGCGCGACTGGCACTACGACACGGGCGGACGCCTGCAATACGCCATCGACACCGACGGTCTCATCCACCCCGCACGCGCTGAAGCCGCGCCGCGCGCCGAAGATGCGGCACCCCCGGCCGCCGTTCGCCAGCTCCGCGACGATTTCGGGCGAGTCGTCTGGCGACGCAGCCCCGACAGCGGCACCGTGCGGCACGATTACGACGCCTTCGACCGCCTCGTCGCCATGCGCGACGCCCGTGGCAACCATGCCCGCTATGACTACGACCCCGAGGGCCGCATCCAGCGCCAGCGCATCACCGACGCCGGCAGCGGCGCCGTCGAAGAGACGCAGTGGCGCTACGAGGGCCGCCGCCTCGTCGAGCTCATCCATCCGACGCAGCGCGAACGCTACGAATACGACGCCCGCGGCCTGCGCACCGCCCGCATCCTCACCCTGCCCACCGAGCGCGGCGAGCTGAGCATCGTCACCCGCTACGAGCATGACGAGCGCGGCCAACTCGTCGCCGCCACGCTGCCCGACGGCAGCCGCCTGCGCTACGTGCGCAACGGCCAGGATCAGGTCGTGGCGCTCGAACGTGACGCCGTCGGCGCTTCATGGCCAAGGTGGCCGTCACGCGAGCAGATCATCGCCGAAGGCTTCGAGCGCGACCTCGCCGGCCTGCGCAGCTATGTCAGCGGCAACGGTATCCACACCTTCCACCAGCGCAGCCGCGAGGGGGTACTGGCCCGCGTCGTGCACCGGCGTATTTCACCGCCGCGGCTCGAGACGGCGGCCACGTCGCCGATGGAACTGCTCGGCCGCAGCCCGCGGGAGATCGCCGAGCGCCTGCTCGGCATCGCGCCCGCGCACGCGCAGGCGGACGGCACCGGCGCCAAGCCGGACGCCGACATCACCAGCAAACAAGCGGAAAGCGCGGCCCTGCCCGGCGCCCTCGGCCTCGCCGACGATCCGCAAGCGCTGCTCGACCATCGTTACCTGTGGGACGTGCGCGGCAACCTCCTCCACACTCGCCAGCGCGCCGCCGCCGACGACGCCCAGCCCACTGCAAGCGGCCACGCCTACGACCGACACGGCCGCCTGCTGACCTCGGTCCGCTGGCAGGTCGATGATCAGGCGCCCACCGACGAGACCGTCTGGCGCTTCGCCTACGACGCCACCCAGCGCCGCGTCCTCAGCCAGCAGGGCGTGCGCTCGCAGCAGGAACTGAGCGCAGGCACGCAAGCCGTTCGTTTCGAGCCCGGCACCCACCGCCACGCCGATCCGTCCGCCCCCGCCCGATACACGGCAAGCGGCCAGCCCGAACGCTGGGGCGATCGCGAATACGACTGGGACGCACGCGGCCGCCTGGTCGAGGTCCGCGCCCACGGCAAGGTACTGGCCCGTTACCGCTACGACCACCGCGGCCTGCGCAACACCCGCCAGGTCGGCAAGCGCACGATTCACACGGTCTACGACGAGCACCGCCAACCGCTCGCCGAACTCGACGCCGACGGCCGCATCCTGCGCCAGTACGTCTGGCTCGCGGATCTCCCCCTTGCCGTCATCGACACCACGCAGGGCGTGGCGCCCGCGCAGCACAGGGACACCGGCACCATGCAATTCGCGGACAAGCTCGTCCGCATGATCCGCGCCACATTCACGCAGTCCGAGCGCATCGTCTGGCTGCACGGCAACCACCTCGGCGCCCCCGAGCTCGCCACCGGCGCAGACGGCCAGGTGCTCTGGCGGGCCACCTACGCCCCCTTCGGCGCCGCCACCATCCAGTCCCGCGACTTCACCCTCGACCTGCGCCTGCCCGGGCAGGTCTTCGATGCAGAGACGGGGCTGCACTACAACCGCGTGCGCTACTACGACCCGGAACAGGGCCAGTACCTCAGCCCCGACCCACTCGGCACTCCGGATGGGCCGAACCCCTACGCTTACGTCGCGCACAACCCCCTCCGGTTCGTCGATCCGGACGGGCTCATCCTGTTCGCGTTCGACGGCACGGACAACTCCCGTGATCGGCGCGAACTTGAGCGCCTCGGTGGCTCCCTGACGAACGTCGCGCGGTTTGTGCGACTTTATGACGACGGTTCGCGCCGCTACGTGTCCGGCGTGGGCACGCACCATTTCGAGGAGGGAAACACCAACTACCTCGGCGATGAATATCTGGACATCCTGCCGAACGGCCTCGGGCCGATCCCTGATCGCGGCGGCAACTTCACCGGACGCGCGCGCATCGACCGCATGTGGAGCTACTTCATCGACGAGGCCGAGGGCCATCCTGATGACGAGACCATGGACATCGACATCATGGGCTTCAGCCGTGGTGCCGCACAGGCGCGGGAGTTCGCCAGCCGGCTGGCCGCGGCCAGCGTCGTGCACGATGGGGCCCGCTACATCCGGTACACGGCCCTCGACAGCGTTACGCGCCAGGAGGTCACCCACTGCCAACCGGTAAACCTGCGCTTCATGGGTTTGTTCGACACCGTCCTGAGCACCGATCTGCCTTGGGGCGCTGCCTATCGCTTAGCTATACCGGCGGAGTTTGCCTACGTAGCGCACGCCGTGGCACTCAACGAGTACCGCAGCCAGCCCTATTCGTCCGACGTGTTCGGCTACCCCTTGAATGCGGCCTTCTGGAACGCGACCCGCCGCAACCTGCTCGACGACCTGCACCAGGGCGGCTTCCCGCTGGAATCCATCGGCGCGAGTAGCTACACGCCTGGGCAGACGCGCATTGAGCGCGGCTTCATCGGCGCGCATGCCGATATCGGCGGCGGCTACGAGGAGGGTGAAAACCAGCTGTCCTTCGTGGCACTGAACTGGATGGTGGCGCAAGCGCAGAAGGCTGGGGTGACCATGGACGCTTCTGGCCTGGACTCGATCCCGGTTTCCAACCCCATCATCCACGACCAGAGCAACACGTTACGCATCGGCGACCCGCGCGAGACGCCGACGGTCTCACGCGAGGTTCGGCAGGGGGACATGACGTTCATCGAAACGGAGCGCCTGCGCGCCGAAGACCGCGAGGTGCGCGGCTCCGTCGACGGCACTACCCAGCGCAACATGGGCTTTACTGACTTCGGTCCTGACGACCGTAGTCTGACCACGGGCGAGACGCACGACTTCATTGCCTACACCGAGCGTCTGATATCGGGCAACCCAAGCGACACCTGGAACGCGCTCACCGGCAACCAGACCGGGCGGGTGAACATCGCCGTATACATGGATTGGCTGTGCCAACATGGCTATTTCGAGCAAAGCTCGGCACGTTGCGCATCTGGAGGAACGCCATGACAAAGAGATCACACCCCCCTCTGTCGTCCTCTTCCCGACGCACGCTGCTGGCGCTGAGCGTAGCCTTTCTGGCTGGCTGCCGCGGCAGCGCTCCCCGGCTAGAGCAGGCCCCACGCCCCCCTTTGAGCGCGGAGAACGAGGCGCTCAAGCGCAAGCTTCGAGGGCTCGAAGGGGGGCAGTTGCGGGTCGATTCGTTGTTCATTGTTCGTGGGTTGAACATCTTCGACGAACATGGGTGGTTGTTTTTTGCGGCGGCGAGCATGAGCCCCCCCCGCGGTAACTTCATCGGTAGCTATGGTGCGGAGTTTGGCGTGCCTAAGTTCTTGCGGGTGGAATGGCGGGACCGGATCGAGATGGAACCCGACGGTGCGCTCAAACGAGGTTTGCCAGGCGCCGCCTTCTACGGTGGCAACATCCTCGGCAACTACACCGTCCCAGTGGCCTCCCGCATCCCCGATGCCCTCCTCGAAGACAAGCGCCGCAACGGCGGCGGTTTTCGGCTGAAGATCCGCATCCACCCCGACGGGCCGCTCATCGGCTGGGACTTGGAGCGCGCTCCAGGCTCGGCGCCCGACGGCTCGAAGTTCCATCATGCCGGCGGTGACTTCCAGGAAGCCCACATCTATCAAGGCAAGGTCTTGCGCAAGGGCTGGTACATCCACCCCAGGACAGCTGAGCGCATCGAAACGGATTTCTGAGCGAGGCAACGATATGACATCATCGAAACACGACGCGAGGCGAGGCATCCGACTGTCCCGTGTGATGGCAGCAGCGGCGAGCGCCGCGCTCGTGCTGGCGGCTTCTGCCCATGCGCAGAGCGGGAAATCCGCCGCCCCCTCGGCAACCGCGCAGCCTGGGGACGGAGATCAGGCAAGCCAGCGCTGGCACCTGATGCCTCAGATGCAGCCGCTGCTGGCTTACCTGCGCTGCGAGGAAGTCCCGTTGAACCAGTTCGGCGAAGCCGAGCATCCTATCGAGGCGCTGTCGTTTCTCGCCGAACGTTTTCATGCGCTCGAGACAGGGCGCGAACCGCCGCTGATTCCGCTGGAGGTATGGCCTGGCATACGGGCCCAGTTGCAGGTTCTGGCGGGCTACGGCTTTTTCGGCGTAGTCCAGTTCTATCCCGCAGAGGACAGGGAGGGGCTGTTCAAGGGGCTGACGGCGGCCGGATGGGCGTTGGAACGCGCCCCTTCGGACGACGCGGCACGGCGTCTTCCTGCGCTTGCCCTCGTCCCTGTGTACAAAGCCTCGAGGCCCATGGGCAAGCTTGTGCGCGACCTGACGCTCATGGACGCACACGTAGACCAGCTCGCGGGAACGGTCGCCGCGAATGGCCTGACCGTGATCTGCACCTACAGAAAGATGAATGAACGATGATGCGCTTCTGGCCATGTCTTTGGATCTTTGGCATCGCGGTGCTCGCACTGCCGGACGCGCGCGCGCAACAGGACGGCGCCGCGTTTGAGTGGATCGCCCGCACCAGCGAAGCCGATCCCAATCTTGGGTTGGATCTCAATGCGTCGTTCGAGCCTCGCGGTGCGGCGCTGCGACAGATCAGGGTTGACCGGGATCTCGTCAAGGTGAGCGATTTGTCGAATGGTCGCTGGGTTACCGTCCACGCGCTGAGACACCAGATGTCGGGCAAGTACTACCCTCGTGTCGCCCCGAGTTTCGACCAGCAAGCCGCTTACCTCTGGAGTTTTGACGGAGAACTGCGCATCTTCCAGCTGGGTGAGCTGGGGAGTCCGGCGCCTTTGCTCTCGCTCCAGGATCCGCGGCTGCGCGATCTCATGTACGCACAAAGTGCCGGGCGGGTGAGTGGCGACGCCGCCCATGGCTTCTGGGTAACGAACGCTTACGAGGGCAGCGCCTTGTTCATCGAGCCGGGCACGTGGGCGATACGCGAGGTGCCGGGGCTCACCTTGCCCCCCGACGGAGGGAGACACCAAGCCGCCTTCAGAGCGGCGGCGTTGGGCGCAGGGGGATCATTGTGGGTTATCGAGCCGGGCTCAAGAGATATTGTCCGACGCGGTTCGCACGGAGAGGAACTGAACCGGGTATCGTGGCCGTTTGCTGCCGATGTACCGGCCGGCGTGAGTCTCTACGGTGACGGCGCCCTTGAACCATCCAAGGCAGGCGTACTGGCAATCTCGAACACTCGGCTCGAACTGGCGTCCATCAACAACGCCGGCCAGATTTTATGGCGGTTGGCCGTGTGTCCATCGGGCATCGGAGTCCGTTGCGCGCAGGAGGCATCCCAGCGCGGTCAACTGTCGACGATCCAACGCGCAGTAGCAGACGAGGCGGGCCATGCCTGGATCGCCGACAACACCCGGTCACTGTATGTCCACCGGGGAACAGGGGATCCGGAGCGCCTGTTCGGCAATCTGCCGCCGTGTCTGCCTGAGGGCTCGCCTGCGTCCGCGGGCAAGCAGCAGAGTCCTCCTTGCGTGGGAGCAAACGACCGCCTGGTGCAACTGGCTGATCACCGGTATCTCATCTACTCCCGGTCCGACGGTTTCTTGGTGCGCCACATGATGCAGATCGAGCCGGGGCAGCCATCACGCATCAGCTTCGAATCGCTGGAAACCGGGGCGACCGATCTCCCATGGGCTGACCGTCAGGCGGTGCTGCAGAGTCTCGCTGACCAGCGGGTGTGGGGATTCGGTGAAAGGCGAAGCGGGCTGGCGGAACGGTCGGACTCGACCGAAATGGGCGTACCGACCCGTCGCGGCATCGCGACCGCCTCAAAGATGATGGGCAAGTACCTGAGCCCGCCGGGAGACGCAATCCGCACGCCAGAAGACGCAACCCTGGCCAAGCTGTTCGAACCAAGCCGCCCCTTCGACCAAGGTAGCCATTCGATGGCGCGCTTCGGGGAAGACGCGGTGGTGATCAAGGACCGACGAGTCCCGCCAACGCAACTGGCCCTCTACGACATGCGCACGGGTGAACTTCGCCAGGGCATCGAGGTTCGTAGCCTGCCGACACCGACGGGCTGCGGGCTTGCGCACACCGCGCTGGAGTACGTCTTCAACGACGACGTCGACACGCTGTACATGATGCGGGAATGGTCGGGCGAGGTATTCGTCATCGATTCGTCCTTTACGGCAACGCGTTTGGCTCGCTTGCCTCACGCAAACGCCGGCCGGTCAACCGCGTGCGGAGCGGTAGTCGACGCCGGTGCGCGCGTTCCGATTGCTGCGCGGACACCGGGGGGAGATCTGGTGATCGCCACCGCCAATGGCGTGTTTGTCCAGCGCGGCGAAACGTTCGATCGCGTCGAGGCGCCCGCGTCGGTCGTGCAGTTGGTCGTTGTGAACGACGCCGAGGCACTGGTGGTCGCCAAAGGAGGTTTGGCCAGGCTTGAGCTTCCCCCGAAACCTCGTCATACAGGAGATGGGTTATGACGCGGCGTAGAACTGGAAGGAGAAAGCGAGTTGAAGATGCCGAAACGGGAGCTCACAGCGGAGTTCAGGGAACTGGCGGTGACGCCTGACGCAAGGTTTGGGCAGAGCGTTCTCGCCTGCCACGCAGAGATCACTCGGCGACATGAGGGGAAGGCAGGCGTCGTGAAACGAAGCACGACGCCCGGAATCGACAGCGAATCGATACCCGCCGAGATCAGCTACAAGCCAGAAATTCGATGTGCTTTACGGCTATTGACGTACCCGACGAACGCGGCCCCCCGAGTTCGACACTTACGCTCGCAAGTACTTGTTTTTGCTAGGGCGCACTTTCAAAAATGCCACTACAACAGCGCCAACTGCTCCGGCGCCGCTGGCTTTTCAATTCCTAACGCATGAAGCACCTCGTTCTGCTCCGTGCTGAGCGTCGACACCCCGGCCACCGGCTCGCCGCCGTTCAGGCGCACGCGGTGATGCTGGACGCGCTGCAGTTGCTCGGGCGCCCGCTCGGGCGTGTAGCCCGCATCGGCCGCCTTCAGGCGACTACGCATCACCCGGTGCAGGATCAGCGCCATGAAGCAGATCGACGCATGCGCGCGAATCCGCTCGGGCAGGCGGTGATACACCGGACCGATCTCGATCTCGGACTTGAGCACCTTGAAGCCGCGCTCGATGTCGGCGAGCGACTTGTAGCGCTGAATCACGTTCTGCGCGGTGAGCCCCTCGGCGTTGCTGACCAACAGCAGCTTGCCGTCCATCATTGCGACGAAACCATAGAAGTCGGCACGCGCATTCCCCAGGCGCTGATCGACGACCTCAAGCGCGACCCGCGCGGCTCCCTGCGCCTCAAATTCCGCATGAGCAACCAAGGCACGCTCTTCGGCTGGGATATCGAGCGCCGCCCGGGCTTCGACCCCAAGAAGCGGGACCAATGGGGGGAAGCGGTCTATGTCGGCCCGGTTCATTCCTTTGCCGGCGGCGATTTCCGCGAGGCAGACATCTTCAACGGCAAACCCGTACGCAAGGGCTGGTACATCGACCGCCTAACGGGTAAGCGTATCGAAACCGACTACTGAAACGCACCCAGATGCCCGCCCACATAACGCCCCCCTCGCGACGCCGACAGCCGCTCACGCACGCCGTCGCCCTCCCGCACCCCGCTCTCAGCCCTCTTTCAGCCAACCCAAATCCGTCACACGATCATGCGCAGTCTCCGCTCCGCCCTCCTCCCCCTGCTCATCCTCAGCACAGCCGCCAGCGCGAATGACCGCGTCGAGACCGGCAAGCTCCCGGCCGATGCCATCGCCGCCGCCTTCGCCCCCGCCACCAGCGACGGCTGCGCGTCCGCCTCCGAACCCTGCGCCGCGCCAACCTCCTCCGCCGTCACGGAGTTCGCCAAGCTCGTGCGCGACGTGCTCGACGGCCGCGCACCGCAGGCCCTTCGCTTCGCCGAAACCGGGATGCTGTTCGAGCTTCGCGGCGAGTTCGACCACGTGCGCGAGGCCGGCACCGACGGCGGCGAGCGGCGGACGCAGCGGGCGCGCGGCGGCCAGGCCCGCTATGGCCTGCACCAGCCCGAAATCGTTGTGCGCAAGGGGCATGTCCGCTTCGACCAGCGCGACTACCCCTACCACGGCACCTTCGACGTGAAGGATGGGGTCGAGAGCCGCTACTACTGCGTCGACTACCCTCACCACTGCGTTGTGCTCGAGTTTCCCCTCGAAAGCGCCGAGCCGGGGAGCATGATCCTGGAGCCCTCGCCGGGTACGGTGGGCGTCCAGTGGTTCAACATCGCGCCGGAGGACATCAGCCAGCGAACGCACGTGGTCGACGAGAAACGCTGGTCGGGCTGGCTGGGCACCTTGACCGATCAGCGCGATGCCGCAAATCTGATGCGCTCCCGGATCGACTACGTGGGTATTCTGCGCATGACGGCCGGGAACGGCAGCCCGATCAGCGCCCCCGAGAGCGACTGGCTGAAGTTCGGATCGGCGGGCTGCATGGTGACGCTCACGCTCGATGCCGCAACCCGATCCATCGCCCTGACGGAAGTTTTCGCCTGCGACGCAAACTCGACCGGGAGCCGACTCGACATCGGCAGCGCGCAACTTGGTGGCGCTGTGTCCTCCGAGCGGCCAAGCGTGGCGGCGTCGCGTATCGTCGCGCCGATGCAGCCACCCGCGGTGGGCTACACGGCCACGATCCGCCCCAACGACATCAGCACCGCACCACTGACAATGGTGACCGATCGCTGGCAGGCGGTCCACGGCGCCATATTCGGCGCCAGCGCCGAATCTTTGGTGATCACTTTTGCCGGCGCCAACAGCGCATTCACCATCAGCGCCCTACGCAAGGACCTCGTTCTGGATGGTGAAGATCTCAACCTCAGCCGCGAAGCGCTCATTCCGGAGCCCGTGGACGAAACGGACGACCCGCTTTCGGCATCGGAGACGCGAGCGGCATGTCTCCTGGGAACCCGCGTGAAACCACGCGGATCATTCCCCTGCCCGGCGCCCCTCCTGACGCAGGATCATGACCGGCCATCCGCTGCGATCCGGTCCTTCCAGGCCAAGCGCCTCGTGGAGGCACGCATCATCACCAACGAGGTCTGCAAGCGACACATCGTCCAAGGCAGAGAGAAATGCACGCAAAGCGCCATCGAGGACGCCCTTTAGCCGGCAGGCCGGATCGAGCAAGCAGTGCGATTTCGTTCCGAAACACTCGACCAATGCAAGGCTGGGCTCGATCTGACGAACCACGTCACCCAAGCCGATCTCGATTGCGGGTCGCGCCAGCTTCATTCCTCCCCCCTTGCCACGCGCGCCGTCGATGAAGCCTTTTCCGACCAATTCGGTGACGATCTTCATCAAGTGGCTACGCGAGATGTCGAAGCGCTCGGCCACCTCCTTGATGGTGACGCGCCGTTCGGGACAAGCCCCAAGGTACATGAGAACCCGAAGCGCGTAGTCGGTGTGCTGTGTGATGTTCATTTCCGGGAGAAGCGAGCGCCGTTAGCGCGCGACAGCCTTTTCGAGCATCTTGTCCAGGCCCCGCATCACGGTGAGATTGGCCTTCTCCATTGCCTGCAGCTCAGCCAGCGCTGCCTCGAGCTCGCCACGCGCATGCAGTTCCACCGCGCGCCGTGCGTGCACATGAACTGCGCGATGCGGATCTTCGAGCTCAGCATATCCAGCCAGCCCGGCAAAACGTTCACGCCCTTCTCCGTCGTAGTACCACCGACCGAGTCGGCAGTGCTTCTCGTCAGGCAAGTCTTCCGGACGCAGGCTCGAAACACCAAGGAACACCTTGTACACCTCGAGCTTTAGCGTGAGTTCGTCGATGTTCGCCAGTTCAACATTGGAGAGCAATGCGGAAGAGGTCACCGCCTGCTCCATGCGGCGAGACAACTCGAGCAGGTTCTTCATGCTCTGCACCGCCTGCTTGCTCTCGGCGGAGTGCCGGCCAGCGTCTGACGCACCGACTTCCATGACTTCGCGTGCGGCCCGCGTCTCCTCCTGGATGTTCTCCACCAAGGTCGCGATCTCGGTGGTCGCGCCCGCCGTCCGCTCTGCCAGTTTGCGCACCTCATCGGCGACAACTGCAAATCCCCGGCCCGCATCGCCGGCGCGCGCCGCCTCGATCGCCGCGTTGAGGGCGAGCAGGTTGGTCTGATCGGCAATCTCCTTGATCAGCCGCACGATACCGCCGATCTCCTCGGCACGCCGGCTGAGGGTTCCAACATTCCTGGAGGCCTCTTCCATGCGCTCGAACATCGTGTGCAGGTTGTCCGCGATGCGCTCGAAAGCGCTGCGACTGCTATCGGACTGCGCCGCCGCCTCGAGTGCAGATGCCTTCTCGTCGTTGAGCGTGGTGGCGAGGCCGAAAAAGGACTCACGCACGCCGCCAAGCGAATCGCCAAAGCTTCCCAAACTCGTGAATACGCCATCAAGAACCGCACGCTCACGGCGCAGCCTCTCTGTCTGCGCGCGAAGCTCAAGCCGTTCATCCTCGAGCAAGCGGACACGTTCATGCAAGGAGGCGTTGGCCTGTTGCAGTTGCAGATTCTCGGCCTCGGCAGTGTGCAGCCGAGCTTTCTGTCGGGTGAAGAACATCTTGATCTCTTGTTGGCGCCTTAAAGAGTCATATTATATGCTTCTTTTCAGGCGACAAAGAGTCTGAGTGTGAAATTCAAACCCGCATGGCACGCAAGGCGGGCATAGATCGTCTCACCCTGGGCTTTCGGTTTCGTGCCGCGCCGTCCGTACTTCATCACGCACCGCTTAAGGCTTGGCTTCACCTCACCCTTCCGCGTTGCACACCAGTCCCCAGGCTTCTGATGTATTGCACGCCCGCGCGACAAGACCCTCTGGCTCGATCCGGCACCCTCGGAGTAGCATGCCCCTGCCGCAATATAGAGTTGGACCATGGAAGAACGCAGAGGCGAACGTTTGGGCTGGACATGGGCTGGATCGGTGGCTTTCTGTGGGTCACCGTTGTCGGGCTGGTGTTTCTGGTCCAAGGCAAGATTGTGCAAGGAGGCGCTGGCCTACTGGTCTTTGTCGTCGCCATCTGGACGACGCACTACTTTGCGCCGTGGCACCACCCGACGACCCCCTATTGGCGGCTTTACCTGGGGCCATACCTCCTGTTTTTGCTGACGATAGTGTGGGCGGCATGGGGGTTCGGTGCCTTCAGTGAATCAGGCTACGAACAGCATCCAGGCGTCAAGCTGTTCTGCCCGGCATGCCGGGCAGAACACAGCACCACCACCAAACCCAGATACACGCGCCGGCCCAGGAAACGCACCGACATCGAGGTCGTGCGCCGGCGGCAACGGCTGCAGCAAAAGCTCAGCCGGGACGAGAACGCCTCGCGGATCGCGAGGGTCGGGCAACCACGGGGCTTGCGGGGATAGTTGGCACGATGAAGCACGCCGCCGCATGAACACCCCGCGCCCTGCGCCTGGGCAGCGAGTTCTTCATCGAGGCGAATCAGGAACAGGAAAAATTGCGAACGCTGCAGGTCAACATGGCACACTTGAACGGTCTCTAGGCTTGGTAACCAGAGACTCCCCCGAGGGGTTCGTTTGTTCAAGTTCCCTGAGGGGGATCCCCCCTCCGCCATCACGCTGCTTGAACATCCCGCCGGCAATAGCCATCAGCAGCAGTGACCGTGCTCACACAGAGTTGCACCAGCAAACTGTGCCATCGAGGATGTCCCGAAGCCACCGCAGCTGTAGTCAAAACCTGTGGTGCGCCCCCACGGATGGATCTTAGGAACGCCCCCTATAGTCGGAGACTTTCGCTGGGAAGTTGCACACCAAATGCCCCCTCAGGCCGAGAGCCCGACTCACCCATCCCCCACCATCTTCAACAACTGCTGCCGGACCTCCCCAGCCCCCGCTGCAAGATCCACTGTCGCAAACCGAACCTGCTGCCCCTGGATAACCACCGTCTCGTCGACCGTCTCCCCAACCGCCGGATGCAGCAGCAGCCCGCTCGCCGTATCCGCCATCGGGTCGCCCTGACCCACCTGCGAGCGCAGGTAGGCGTAGATCTGATACACGTAGCCGCTGCGCAGCGTTTCCTCGCGGTACCAGCCGCTGGTGACGATGGCGTTGAACTTGGTGTCGATGACGATGCGCCTGCCCCTGGCCGGATGGTCGAGCACGATGTCGGTGCGCATCGATGGCAGGATGCGGTCGATGCCTTCGGTCCTCTCCTCGATCTGCCAGCCCAGCGTGGCACCGCACTTCACCTTCCAGCCCTGCGGGCTCAGCGTCACGGCGTAGAAGCCGCCTACGGCGCGCTCGAATAGGCGGCGCACCCATGCGACTTCCCGATCCGGTAGCACAAGCAGGTTGGCGCCCGAGGCTTCGGTCGGCAGGGCGAGGTCGAACGCCAATTGGGCGGCGGCGACCATGAAGCGGTCTTCCGCGTCGTTGCGGCCGAAACGGTCGGCGCTCATCTGGGCGCGCGTCGGCGCCTGGCCCGAGACGCCCATCGCCTTCATTCCGTTCGCCAGCGCGCGGCAGCGGTGGACGAGGTCCTTCCTGCTCACGACGCGGGCGATCGATTCCAGCGCCGCCCGCACGAAGCGATTGCGCGGTGTGTCGATGCTCAGCTCGTCGAAACGGCAGGCGACCAGGCCGCGCGACAGCAGTTGGTGGCGCTCGGTGCGCAGCACGTCGATGCGTCCGCGCACGCGGTTGAGCACCTCGTCGCGGACGTAATAGCCCAGGCTCAGGCGACGGCGCCGGCGTTCTTCGACCGCGTGCGCCAGCAACTCGGCAACGAGGTCGGGGAGATCGTCCGGGTTGTCCTCCAGCGCGACGGCCTTGTTACCACCGCTGCGAAACAGGTCGGACGCATATAGCATCAGCAGCCAAAGATTGCGGACCGGGATGCGGCCGATATAGCCCGCCGCGGCCGGCGTCGTGCTCGCCGTGCTTGCGGCCACGGCCGTCATCACCAGCCCTGGATCAGTCGCGCCATCGCCTGTTCGGCTTCGGCCGGCGCGTCGAACCAGTATTCGTCGAGCAGCGGGCCGATCTCGGTGGCCACGACCTGGCGGAACCACATGCGCGTGTCGCCGGGCTCCAGGCGGTGGGCCGGTGTCACGTAGCTGTGGCCGATCTGGAACTGCTTGCCCAGGCGCGCGTCGGCGGCGATCGTGTCGTTCAGCTCGCTGATGCGGTGCTCGATGTCCGCCACCAGCGCCGACTCGACCCCGCAGGCCTCGACGACCCAGTTCCGCCACGCTGCCCCCAAGCGCGGCTCCAGCCCGACGAAGGCGAAGCGGCGACGCAGCGCGAGGTCGACCAGGGCCAACGAACGGTCGGCAATGTTCATGGTGCCGATCACGTAGAGGTTCTCGGGAATGTGGACCGGGCGCCGCTTGCCGTCGGCGTCCGGGTAGCACAACTCCAGCGCCTCGCTAGGCGTACGCTTGCCGGCTTCCAGCAAGGTGAGCAGCTCGCCGAATATCTGCGCCGGGTTGCCGCGGTTGATCTCCTCGATGACCACCACGAACTTCGCCGACGGCGCCTTGCGCGCGGCGATGATCGCCTCCATGAACACGCCATCGGCCAGCGCGAGCTTGCCGTCTCCAGTCGGCCGCCAGCCGCGAACGAAGTCCTCGTACGACAGGTTGGGGTGGAACTGCACCGCGCGGATCCGGTTCGGGTCCTTCTCGCCCATCAGCGCAAAGGCCAGCCGCTTCGCCAGCCAGGTCTTGCCGGTGCCGGGCGGCCCTTGAAGGATCAGGTTCTTCTTGGCGCGCAGGCGGTCGATCAGCAGGTCGAGTTCGGCACGCTCGAGAAAGCAGCCGTCGTTGAGGATGTCATCGACCGAATAGGGCACGATCGGCGACGCTGCCTGAACGGTGTCCGGCGGCGCCTCGTCGCTATCCTGTTCCCCTGCGTGGTCGTGTGCGCCCTCCGGCGACATCACCTCTACGCTGGGCCCCTCGTACTTCCAGGATTCCAACGACAACTCGGGGAAGCTGTGAACCGGATAGTCGCTCTCGCTGAAACGCGCACAGAGGTCGTCCATCAGCTTCAGATAGGTGGCGGCGTCGCACGGCCCTTGCTGGCCGCTGACCGGCACGTTGAAGCCCAGCCGCTTGTTGAGGTAATGCCGCGACTGGCTGTCGAGGGTCGGGAAGTCCCACGGATGCGCCCAGTACAGGCCCGCCGACAGGTTCCACGCCACGCCCCACACCTGGGTCGCCACGTCGTAGGCCTGGATGAAAGCCTCGCGCGTCTCCGGCTGGTCGTCTTCCACCAGCGCATGCCCCGCCACGAACACCCGCCACAGCGCGTCGATGTCGCCCGCGCCGCGCTTGTCGGCATAGCGGAAGAACCAGGAGCGCTGGTTGTTCAGGATCGGGATGCCCTCGAACGAGGGCGGCACCGGCACGGTGACGCCGATCAGCTTCGCCAGCTCGCCGGCGATGACCTTGCGATTGGCGTCGGTCAGGCCCCGATTGAAGGTGCCCATCACGGTGAAGGGACAGATGTCCTGCAGCGGGCCGACGCTGCCGTCGGCAAACTTGTCCTGCAAGTAACCGAGGCCGGGCACACGCGCAGCGATCTGGTGAATGCCCTCGATCAGCGGGCTGCGGTCATTCGCGTAATCGAGCAGCTTCTCGGCCACCGCCTCGTAAAACCGGGTCCACGGAAAGCGCAGCTTGTCCGGCGCGATGGTTCCGAAGCGCTCGCGCCAGTAGGGCTCGTTGCGAAAGCGCTCGATGTCCTGCGGCTGCTGGTCGAAGGCGAATGCGATCAGTGCGTCGTTCATCCAGTCGCCCGGCAGCACGCGCCAGATCGTGGAGCGGTAGGTATAGAAATACCATTCGCGCACGCCCTCGGCCGGCCGCCATTGCACCTGGACGCGCTCGCCGTCCTGCGGGTTGTGGACGATGGTGCCGACGGCCTTGATCCCCATCACCGACACGCTATGGCCGCGGCCGTCGAACGGCAGCCCGTTCTTGCGCACGTAGGCGGCCTTGATGGCAATGCGCTCGCCCGGCTGCATGGCGCGCACCAGCGCGCGCTCCTTCTCTGTCGGGGTGAGGATTTCCCAGATGCCGTCCTTGAGGAAGCGTGCGGTCTGGTCGTCGGTGTGTCCGAAGCTGGCGCCGACGAACCAGGTGGTGGTCGAGGGGTTGGGGTGGGTCTGCGTGGTCATGTGTCGTTGTGCCCGTCGATGCTCGGGTCGCTCAGTAATACTGCCGGATGTAACTGAACGCCTTCTCGAACAGCTCCTCGTCCGCGTGCAGCTTGTACTTGAACAAGGCCTTTCTCAGCGCCTTCTTCACTTCCCGCTCGCCCGCCTGCGTCCCCTGCCATCCCGGGAAGCGCACCAGGCGCACGATCTCGTCGATGTCCGCCACCACGCGCTCGACAATGATCGGGGTCTCGGGGGTCTTCACCTCGTTGAATAGCGCGGTCAGCGCGGCCTTGCCACGATCCTCGTCTTCCTCGGGCGGGGTCTCCCTTTCGGCCTGCAGGGTTTCCTTGGCGATCTGCAGCAGCTGCTTGAGGAAGTCGACGCTGTTGATCTGGCCGGATTCGAAGCGCTCCTTCAGTGCATCCAGCCGTTCGGACAGATCTTTGAACTTCGGATTGCCCTGGTGCTTGCGCAGCCGGCGCTTGAGCTTGATCTCGATTTCCTTCGCCTTCTTCGGGTCGGGGTTCGACAGCACCGCTTCGAGCAAATCGGCGTCGAGCACCAGGGTGTCGAGGTCGTCGCGGATGGTGTCGACATGCACGTTCTGGTGGATCAGCTCGATGGTCTTGGCGCCGAGCGAATGCCAGATCAGCTTGCCGTGGCCGCTCGAGGGCTGTACCGACTGGTAGATCTGCGACAGCCACTTGTAATCGGTCTCGTAATGGCCGAGCAGCGGGTCGGGCGACAGCGCTTCCCAGATGCGCGCGAGCACGCTGTATTCCGCGGCGAAAGCGTCGCGGGTATCGTTGTTCGGCAGGCATTGCTGGGCGGCAATCAGGCCTTCGTAGCCTTGCTGGCTGCGGTCGACGCCGGGGAAAAAGGCGAGGCATTTCTGCATCGCCTCGGGCAGCTTGTCCTTCAGCTCCTGGATGTTGCTGATGACCTGCTTCACGCTCTGGTCGTCGAACTCCAGGGCGGCGGCCACGTCGTTGAAGATGCCGAGGTAATCGACGATGAGGCCGTGGGTCTTCTGCTCGGAATAGGTGCGGTTCACCCGGCAGATCGCCTGCAGCAGCGTGTGGTCGCGCAGCGGCTTGTCGAGGTACATCGCCTGCAGGATGGGGGCGTCGAAGCCGGTGAGCAGCTTGGCGGTGACGATGATCAGCTTGAGCGGGTCGGCCGGGTCGCGGAAGCGGTCAAGCAGGCGCTCTTCCTCGTCGCGGCTGCGGTCGTAGCGGGCGTATTCGGGGCGCTCCTTGCGGTCGCCCGGCTGCACCGACATGACGATGTCGGTCGCCTCGGCGGGCAGCAGCTTGTCGAGCTCGGCCTTGAACAGCAGGCAGGACTCGCGATCGAAAGTCACGATCTGGCCCTTGAAGCCGTTGGGCTCGACCTTGCTCTGGTAGTGCTGGACGATGTCCTGGCAGATGCGGCGGATGCGCTCGGGCGTCTTCACCAGCACCGCCATCTTGGCGGCGGTCTTGGCAAGGTTGTCGCGGTCGAGGTCGGACAGGCCGCCGGTCAGGCCCTTGTAGGCCTCATCGATCGCGGCCTTGTCGATGTGCAGGTCCACCAACCGCGGCTCGAAGTGCAGCCGCAGCGTGGCACCGTCGCGGATCGACTCCTCGAAGCCGTAGCGGCTCAGGTAGCCCTTCTCGTCCTCGTCGGCCCCGAAGGCGTAGAAGGTGTTGCGGTCGGCGCGGTTGATCGGCGTGCCGGTGAGCCCGAACAGGAAGGCGTTGGGCAGCGCCTCGCGCATCTTGCGGCCGAGGTCGCCTTCCTGGGTGCGGTGGGCCTCGTCGACCAGGGCGATGATGTTGCTGCGCTCGTTCAGCGCCCCGGCTTTCCCGTTTGGCGGCTCGCCGAACTTGAAGATCGTCGTGATGATGATCTTGCGCACGTCCTGCGCCAGCAGTTGCTGCAGCTTCTCGCGCGAGTCGGCCTTTTCCAGGTTGGGGATGTCGGCGCCGGTGAAGGTGCCGGTGATCTGGGTGTCGAGGTCGATGCGGTCCACCACGATCAGCACCGTGGGGTTCTTCAGCCGCGGGTGCATGCGCAGCTTCTGCGCCGCGAACACCATCAGCAGCGACTTGCCCGAGCCCTGGAAGTGCCAGATCAGGCCCTTCTTCGGCTGGCCCGCCAGCACGCGCTCGACGATCTTGTTGGCCGCCTCGTATTGCTGGTAGCGGCAGATGATCTTGATACGGCGCTTCTTCTTGTCGGTGGCGAACAGCGTGAAGCTGGCGAGAATGTCGAGCACCACCTGCGGACGCAGCATGCTTTCCACCGACTGCCGCAGCGACTTGAGCGGATGCGTCTGGCCGCGCGCATCGTCCGCCCCGCCATCCAGGTTCCACGGCCCCCAGTCCTTCACCGGCAGGCCGATCGAGCCGTAGCGGAACGCCTTGCCCTCGGTCGCCACCGAGAACACGTTGCAGACGAACAGCTCGGGGACGAACTTCTCGTAGTCCTCATGCACCTGCAGCGCGCCGTCGACCCAGCTGATGCACTTCTTCACCGGGGTCTTGGCCTCGATCAGCACCAGTGGCAGGCCATTGACCAGCAGCACCAGGTCGGCCCGACGCTCGGCGGGGCAGGCGCGGAAGGTGAATTGACGGGTGAGGACGAAGTCGTTGCGCGCCAGGTCGTCGAAGTCGATCAGCCGCAGCGGCACATGCTCGTTGTTCGGCCCGAAGGGCATCGAGCGCTCGCCGCACATCCAGGCGGCCATTTCCTCGTTGGCTCGGATCAGACCGTCGGAACGCACCGACAGCACAATGGCGCGCAGCTTGTAGAGGACTTCATCGGCCAGATCGGGCCGGGCGGCGATTTCGGGGTTGAGGCGGATGAGGGCGTCGCGCAGCCAGGGTTCGACGAGGAGTTCGTGGGGCTGGCGGGGGATGTCGGCGGGAGCTGCGAAGTGCCAACCGATCCTCTTGTGCGTGGAGCCATAGCTGGCAGGGGATTCCTGGGCGGTGTAGGCAGAAGTTGCCTTGACTGGGCCCGCAAGCAGGTCGCGAACGTAGGCTTCGACGGTGTTCGACTCGTTAAACATCGCCGACTACCTCATTCAGAATTTTCTTGTAGGTGCGATACGTTACCGATTTTCTCTCCTCGGTCCGTCGTACAGACTCGAATAGCGTCTCAATCGCTGAAACAACGCTTTCTACTAGATGATCTGGCGGCAGCGGGACTGGTAGCGTTTGGCATAGTTCCAGCGTCAAATTCTGTTGGCCAGAGGTCTTCTTCGATCTGGAACCCAACCAGCGTTGCGCCCAATCTGATAGCAGGTACGCTGCGATGTACCCTGGATATATTCCTTCTCTCATTCGAAAGCGCGCTATCGCTTGATTTATGTTCGCGCTCGGGAAATTCGGCGGAAGAATCGAAACCTTCCCGAGAGGCGGGCCCACGATATTCATGAGCACATCACCCGCTTGAACCCTCGACCTTGCCAATTCCTTTGAGTGCACTTCGGGGGCGACGAATGTTGGCTCGATGCTGAAATCAAGCGATCCATCGAACGTGAGGTTGTAAACCTTCAAGAACGGGATGCCTGTGTCGCTCACACCGGTGGCGCCAGATGGCGTAGCTCCCTTTGTGATCGGTACCACGCTGATGTCCGCGGCAGTGACCAACCGCCACTCAGGGCGAACTACAGCTTGGGACATTTCTACGGTTGCAGGAGAGCTCCCCTCTGTAGCAAATATCGAAACCAGGCCGGACCTCAGCATTACCTTTGCCGCATCCAGTGCAGATGCAGAGGACTCAACGGACTCCCGCGCACAAGCAAGCAGTCCAGATAGGCGAGCCTGTTCGTCGATCAATGGCAGCTCAAACTGAAATTCCGCCAAGCTCGTCCAGTTCGTTCTCGGGCTCAACGATCCCGCCGAGGTCCCGACCGCATGCTCGAAGAACGCATCCGTCTGGCAGATGAACGGCAGCAACTCCGGCAGCAGGACGCCCGCGTCCTTGCTCTCCAGCACGTAGATGTCGCCCGAGCACACGCCGGCAAAATCCGCCACCGCCACCTTGCGCTGATACGCGCGGCGCTTGCCGAACAGCACCTGACCGGGCTCGAAGCGGTTGGTGAAGGTCGTGCCGTCCGCGACATTGCCCCAGCTACGAATGCGCAGGTCACCCGGCTCCAGATGCTCCAGGCCGACATAGCGCTCGAGCCCGTCTGCCAGCGGGCTCTGGCTGCGCGCCTTGGACAGGCGCACCACGTCGCCAAACTTCACGCGCCGCCAGCCGGATTTAAGGGGGGCCGCCGTATCAAGCGTCACGAGCGCGTTCCTTCTTGTCTTGGTCCGCAACCAGGTACGCCTGGTGTGGATGCTTCTCACTTTCCGGGAAAAGGAGCGTCAGGATGCCGGCGTTACGCATCGGTTTGAGGTGTAGCCGTTTCAATTCACCAGCATCACGCCCACCGAGCAGTGCGCTCAGCTCATTTGCGGTGAAAGGTCGCAGTCGGCAAAGATCTTGAATCAGGTCTCGAAGCACGGCCTGACGAGGTCTCTTGCCTGCACGCTGAAGTCGAAGCAGCAGTTCCTCTGGAATCCCCTCATGCAAACCATATGGGGTTTGAGCCCCAAGCATATGGGGATTCGCGCCAACCCCATATGGGGATTGATGTCCTTCTGCAGGCGTCTCGAGCGGTAAACGAACCTGCCCCCTCACATCCATGCCGCCTCCCGAAGGCCTCACCAGCGCGTAGTGCGTGCGACTGCCTGCCCCCTGTTTTACCAACAGCCCCCTGTCCCGCAACCGCCGAAGCGCGCGACTGGCGCTGAGCGTGTCCAAGCCGGTGAAGTCCCGACATGCGGTGTTATCCACGGCACCCGTGGCCCGCGCGTAGATCAGCACCTTGACCTCCTCCAAGTCGAGCGCCTCAGTGGTCAATGAACGCAGCCAGGCGTGATCGTCCTCCGTGAGCAGGTTGTGCAGGAAGAGCGTGACGCGGAACTCGTCCGACTCGCGGCTGGAGTGAAACTCGGGCAGCGTCAGCCCGGCCTCGGCAGCCAGGCGGCGCATGCTGCGGATGCCGGTGCCTTTGGCTTCGGCCAGGTTCAGGTCGTGGAGCACGGCGGCCAGGGTGGGGTTGCGCAGCCGGGAGCCGGGAATGCCGAGTTCGGCGACGGGCTTGAGCGAGTGGCCGACGTTGCGGATCTCGATGCGGTTGCTGTAGCGGATGATCTGAATCGGGCTGTGCTGCGTGTAGCTGCGGTGCATCACCGCATTGGCCAGCGCCTCGCGGATCACCTTGCGCGGGACGATCGGCTCCTGGACGCTGTGCAGTTCGCCCTCGGGCAGATGAAAACCCTTGGGCAGTTCGTCGATGATGCTGGCTTCGGCCAGGGGCAGCGCCAACAGCAGCGGCTTGCGGATCTCGATGGACTGGAAGCGCTCGTGCGGGTCTTCCATCCACTCGATGCCAGGCACGCGGATGTAGTCGATCTTGACCATCGGCAGCATGCGGCGCAGGGCCATCGGTTTGCCAAACAGCAGGATGCCGGCAAGCGTGGGGCGCGGCTCGCCATCGACGCGGCGCACCGCGCCGAGCGCCTCGAGCAGATCGTCGTCGCTGTAGGCGAGCTCCTCGGCGCTGGCGTTCAGGCGGCTGCGCACGCGGCGGTACTCGGCCAGCGCGGCGGGGTCGAAATCGTCCAGGCGCGCATCGGTGAGAATGCTCTGGTCCGGCCCTTTTTGGGGCCGGGTGTCGCCGCGCAGCACCCACAGATCCTCGTCGGTGCAGCGCTGGTCGGTCGAGCCGATGCGGCGGAAGGCTCCGCGCGGCAGGCCGGTGGCCTTGAGATAGACCGGCTTGTGACCGCTATCGACCTCGGCCACATACACCACGACCAAGGTCTTGCCGTCGATGCGTTCGACGCTGATCTCCGGACGCAATGGAAAACTGAGCATGCTCGCGCATTGCGAGGCCAGGTCCCGCTGCAGCTTGTCGGGGTCGGGCACGCCCTCGGGGCGATAAACGGTGTCGCCCTTGTCATTGATCGACCAATCGACGCCGAGCAGCAAGTGGCCGCCGTCCATGCCGGGCTCGTTGGCAAAGGCGATGACGGTCTCCAGCACCGACTTGCCGATCTCCCGCGCACGCTTGGCCTCGATGCGCGGCGACTCGTCGCTGGCATTGAGTTCGTCGAGCAACTCCTGCGCGCTACGCATCGCTTGCCTCCTTCGTCACGCCGAACCCGTCCAGCGTCTCCACCAGCGCATCCATCTGCAGCCAAAACGCCCGCCCGCTTTCCTGCCAGGCGTCCCAGGCCTCGGCGAGGCTGGCCGGCTGTTCGCCGCCTGCCGCAGCGGCGGCAGTGGCCGACGGGCGCTTCACGTACAGCGGAATCGACAGGTTGCCGGCGTTCTTGTGCAGCTCGGCCAGCGTCGCCACCCGGGCAAAGCCGGGCGCGTCGGCGAAGGCCTTGAAGGCGCCGAGGATGCGCTGCTGGTGTTCGGGCTTGAGGAAGCTCTGCGCGCGCTCGCGCGTGACCTCGCCCACCGCGTCGATGAACAGCACCCTGCCCTGGCGTTCGGCCGGTTTGCGCCGGTTGCAGATCAGGATGCAGGACTCCATGGGGGAGTTGTAGAACAGGTTGGGGCCGAGGCCGACGACGGCCTCTACCCAGTCCTGCTCGATCATCTTGCTGCGCATGGCCTGTTCCTCGTTGCGGAACAGCACGCCGTGCGGCCACAGGATGGCGCAGCGGCCGCGGTCGGACAGGCTGGCGAGGATGTGCTGCTGGAAGGCGTAGTCCGCCCGCCCCTGCGGCGGGGTGCCGAGGAAGTTGCGGCCCCACTTGTCCTGCGCCCACGCCTCGCGATCCCACTGTTTGATGGAGTACGGCGGGTTGGCGAGGATGACGTCGAAGCGGCGCAGGCGGTCGCCTTTGATGTGGCGCGGCTCGGCGAGGGTGTCGCCGCGGATGATCTGGAAGTCCTCGACGCCGTGCAGGAAGAGGTTCATGCGCGCGATCGACGAGGTGATGAGATTGCGTTCCTGACCGTAGAGCTTGAGCGTGCGGTATTCGCCGCCCGAACGCTTCACCTCGTCCAGCGCCGAGATCAGCATGCCGCCGGTGCCGCAGGTGGGGTCGTAGATGGACTCGCCTGCTTGCGGGGCGAGGAGCTGCGTCATCAGGTGGACGACGGTGCGGTTGGTGTAGAACTCGGCCGCGGTGTGGCCGGAATCGTCGGCGAACTTCTTGATGAGGTATTCGTAGGCGTTGCCGAGCTCGTCCTCTGGCACGTTGGCGACCGAGAGCGTCTGCGTGGAGAAATGCTCGATGAGGTTCTTGAGCGTTTCGTCGGGCAGGCGCTCACGATTGGTCCACGGCGCATCGCCGAAAATGCCGTCGAGCAGGTCCGGGTTGGCGGATTCGATCGCCCGCATCGCCTGCTGGATCGCGGCGCCGACGTTGCGCGGCGTCTGGCGCACGTCGTTCCAGTGCGCGCCCGCGGGGATCTGGAAGCGGTGGTTCTCGGCGAACTGAGCATAGGACAGGTCGCCATCGGACTCGGCCAGCGCGGCCTCGTACTCCTCGTCCCAGACGTCGGAGACGCGCTTGAAGAACAGCAGCGGGAAGATGAACTGCTTGTAGTCGCCGGCGTCGATCAGCCCGCGCAGCAGCACGGCTGCGCCCCAGAGGTAGCTTTCGAGTTCTTGCTGGGTGATGCGCTTGCTCATTTCAGCCAGCCCCCTTCGGTCATGACCTGGGCGAGGCGCTCTTCGGCCTCGCGGCAGCGCTGGAGCGCGTCCTTGAAGGCGGCGATTGCATCGGGCAGCGGCGGGATGTCTTCCTGCAGCGGCGGCAGCACGTAGCGCGAGATGTTGAGTGTCCAGTCCTCGGCCTCGATCTCGTCGAGCGCGACGACCCGCACCGCGTCCTGAACGTCCTGGAAGTCGCGATACCAGCCGAGGATCTGCGCGGCGTGCTCGACTTCGAGATAGTTCTGCGCCCTGCCCCGCCGGAACAGGCGCGAGGCGTCGGCGACCAACACCTTGCGCCGGCGCGCGCCCGGCTTCTTCTTGCGCAGCACCAGGATGCACGCGGCCAGACCGGTGCCGTAGAACAGGTTGGGCGCCAGGCCGATCACCGCTTCGATGAGGTCGAGCTCGAGCAGCTTCTGGCGGATGCCGCCCTCGGCGCCTTTGCGGAACAGCGCGCCTTGCGGCAACACGACCGCCATGCGACCGGTGCCGTCCGCCATCGACTTGACCATGTGCTGCACCCAGGCGAAGTCGCCGCTCGACGAGGGCGGCAGGCCGGCGAAGTTGCGGCCGAAGGGGTCGTTGAGCCACAGATCCTCGCCCCACTTTTCCAGGGAGAACGGCGGGTTGGCGATGACGCAGTCGAAGGCGGACAGGCGATCACCGTCGAAGAAGGCCGGGTTGCGCAGCGTGTCGCCGCGGACGATCTTGAAGTCCTCGATGCCGTGCAGGAAGAGGTTCATCCGCGCGATGGAAGAGGTGGTGAGGTTCTTCTCCTGACCATAGAGCTTGCCCCACAGGCGCTTCACGTCGCCGTGCATCTCCTGCACGTGCTGCACCGCAGCCAGCAGCATGCCGCCGGTACCGCAGGCGGGGTCGTAGATGGTCTCGCCCTCGCGCGGATCGAGCATGTCGATCATCAGCCGCACCACACTGCGTGGCGTGTAGAACTCGCCGGCCTTCTTGTTGGTGGCGTCGGCGAACTTCTTGATCAGGTATTCGTATGCGTCGCCGAGCAAGTCGGACGTGACGTTGCGGTTGCCGAGCGGCAGCTTCGAGAAGTGCTCGATGAGGTCCTTGAGCAGCGCATCGGACAAGCGCTCCTTATTCGACCACTGGGCATCGCCGAACACGCCATAGAGCGTGTCGGGGTTGGCCTTCTCGATCTCGCGCATCGCGTGCTGCAGCGCCGCGCCGACGTTGGCCGCCTTGGCGCGTACGTCGTTCCAGTGGCAATCGTCGGGGATCTGGAATCGGTGCGACTCGGGGAACCACGCGAGCTGCTCGTCGCCGGTCTCGTCGACGATCTCCTGGTATTCCTCGTCCCACACGTCGCAGATGCGCTTGAAGAAGAGCAGCGGAAAGATGTAGGTCTTGAAGTCGGCCGCGTCGACCGGCCCGCGGAGGATGTTGGCCGATTCCCAGAGGTGCGATTCGAGCTGGGCGAGCGTGATGCTGGGTTGATGCAAGGCGCGTACTCGCAGGTGAAAAACTGGGCTGGATTATCGCAGATGAGACGCTCACAACAGGCGGTCAGGCCTTCGGGCTGCCGCGCAAGCGCGGAACGACGACCTCCCACTGCTCGCACTTGACCGCGTCCATGTACGCGGGCTCGGTCTCCTCCTTGTATCGCACGACGATGCCGAAGACCTCGCACCGCTGGGGTTCGAGCGCCAGCTTGAAGGCCTTTGCAGTGCGTCCGACCATGTCGCCGCGAAGGTCGAGGAGCGCGTAGCGATCACCGTCGGCGCGCAACGCCAGCGGATCTCCAGGCTCGAGCCGGCTGATCGCCTCATGCACCCATGAACCGGGAGGCTGCCGGCCAGCGAAGCCGATGTCGACATCACCCAGAGTCAGCAGCTGATACTGCACGCCCAGCGCTGCGTCATGATCGCCTTCAAAACGGCGGGGCTGCGTCGAGGCGCCAAGCGTCGCGACGAATGCGTTGCCGGGCTCGAAATCGCACAGCGTCAACGTTTCCTCCGCCCGTGTCATGCCCACATAGTAGAGCCTGCGGGCCTCCTCCAACTGTTCGGCCGACGCCTCCCAGCTTCCATCCAGCACGGCGACGTGGCGGAACTCGAGCCCCTTTGCCGAGTGCACCGTACCGAGGAACAGCCCCGGGCGCGGCTGCTGGCGAATCTCGCGGGCGTAGTCGTAGAGCCAGTCGATCACCGTTCCCGGCGCAAGAAGGCAATCGCCGTACTCGCTGCCGAGTTGCTCGAGCGCGGTGGCGAAGAAATCCCGCCAGACTGGATCCGCAGTCAGCTGGCTGGCGTGCTGCGCGAGCGCTGAAGCCGCGAGGGAAGGCACGGAAAGCGCACGCAGATGCGCCACCAGGCGGACGAAGGGGCGCTGCCGGGTGAGCGGCAAGCCGTTCTGCTTGTCTGCCGCGAGGAAATACGGAATGCCGTTGCGCTCGCACAAGGCCTGCACCGGCCACAGGTAGCGGTGACTGCGTGCCAGCACTGCAACCCCCTGCCAGTCATCCCGCCCCTCCAGCACCCTCAGCCGGTCGCACTCCGCGATCACGGCCTGGGCCTGGAGGTTGCCACAGATGCGGTCCGCCCCCGGAATGCGAAGCCGAAGCACGCTGCCGCGCCGCTCGCGATCGAGCGCTTCCCACCTGCCGCCCACTGGCCCGGCCGCACGCGCCGGATCGATGCGGATGGGATGCTGCGCCTTGAGCCGCGAGGCATTCTGGCCAATCAGGTGATTTGCGGCACCGATGATGGCCCGGCTGGAGCGGAAGTTCTCGACCAGATAGCTGATCTGCGCGTCGTACTCTTCGCAGAAACGTGCGATGTGGCGGTTGCTGCCGCCCCGCCACTGATAGATGTTCTGGTCGTCGTCACCGACGGCGAGGATGCACAGATCGCCACCCTGGCCGTCGTGCCGCCCGGCCAGCGCGCTGACAAGTCGGTACTGGCGGTCGTCGATATCCTGGTATTCATCCACCAGGATGTAACGATAGCCCTGCAACAGACGCTCGCGCAGATCGTCTTCGCCTTCCACCGATGCACGGCCTTCCAGCAGTTCCGCAGCGCGGTCGAGGACGGCATCGAGCTCGCCCTCTTCCACCTTGTCGCAGCGATCGAAACTGGTGCCGGTCAGCCGCATCGCCATGGCGTGGTAGGTGAGCACGGTGATCCCGATCGCATCGTTGCCGACCAAGGCAAACAGACGCTTGCGGATCTCGTTGGCCGCATGTCGGTTAAAGGTGAGCGCGATGATCGCCGCGGCCGGCACGCGCCGCACACGCAACAGGTAAGCGATGCGATGCACGACGACCCGCGTCTTGCCCGAACCCGGACCGGCGAGAACGAGCCGGTTCTGGTCCCGGTGGTCCGTGACGATGGCCTTCTGCGTTGCATTCAGCGTGTCGACGATCGCCTTCCACGAGCCCTCGCTGGTGGCGAGCTGCAGGATCTCCTCCTTGCCCGGGAAGTAGTGGCGCAGGAAATCGTCCTTGCTGCGGGTGAAGTAATGCATGACCAGCCGCAAGGCGTCGGCCATCTCCCTGAGCGCGATCTCGGCGTATTCGCGCATCACATGCACTTGGATGCGGCGCTCGCGGTAGTGCTCGTCCAGGCGCTGGAAATCGTCCTTCACATAGCGCTCGCCCTGTTTGTCCGGGTTGATGTCAATCGTCATCGCCCGGCGCATCACGGTCATGCCGTGGTTTAGGGTCAGCACCTCCTGGTGGTGCAGGTAGAGCAGTACATGCTCCAAGGCCTTGAGACGCTGTTCCGGCTTGATCGTGGCGGACAGTTCCAGATCCGCCGCGAGCAGATGCTGAAGCTCGCCAAAGGTGGTCTGCACCAGCAAGTCCTTGCCGCGCTGCCCGGGTGGCAGCTTGCCGAGCAGGTAAGACAGCACCGCCGCGGCGATGCGCCGCCGCTTGTCGCCCAGCCCCTCGACCTGCGACCAGCTGTAGCCGCCGCGGATGCGCAGCTTGAGGTAGGCGCGGTTCACCTGCCTGAGCTCGAAGCTGCTGCGCTGCTGGCTGTCGCCATCGCGATCGAGCGCGAGACTGTGAAGAAGACGGGAGACATGCAAGGGGAGCAACTCGGGTTGGCCGCAGCGCTCGCGCAGGACTGCAGTCAGCGGCGACAGATTCACGTCCTGCCAGCTCCCGTCATCCGCGTCCGGCGCAAGCTCGCGCAAGACCTTGAACAGCGCTGCCTCCAGCGCCAGACAGCGCTGCAGGCGCTCGCTCGACGCCCCGCCAATCCCATGACGCAGATATAGCGTGAGCTGAGAGTCGTTCTCCAGCAGGCCAAGCGCCTCGAGCTGCCTGAGCGCAGCGCTGACCTCCTCGTTCGTCTGCCCGGTCAGCAACATCAACTGGTCGGTATTGATGCGCTCGTCTGCCTCGGCTGAATACAGGTAGCGCAGGATCGCGCGGAATTCCTCGAGACGCCGCTGCGGCAGGCGGGCGTTGTCGAGCCGCTTTGCCGCCTCTTCCTCAGTCAGGCATAGCCTGGCGGGAAAAACCTTCGTGTGGTTCTCTTCTCGCCGCAGAAACTGCCCACGCTCCAGCCAGGCGATGGCGGTAACGACTTTGGTTTCCGCATCCCGGTCATCCGATTCGAAGCTGGTTTGGACGGTCTCGTCCTGCAAAATTTCGCCTGCGGTGATCACCACCTGCCCGCCCTTGCGCTTGTCGGCTTCGAATCGGAGCTTCTTCAGGATCTGCTGGATGTCCTTGTAGCTCAGCCGTGATCGCTCGCTGAGCCCGAACTGGGTTTCGATATCCTGCGGGTCGTAGAGCAAGACGCAACGGGCGTCGCCCTGATCCCGCCCGGCACGACCTGCTTCCTGAAGGTAGTTTTCCAGGGATCCGGGGATGTCAGCGTGGACGACCAGGCGCACGTCCGGCTTGTCCACGCCCATACCGAAGGCGTTGGTGGCGACGATCACCCGCAGCTCACCCCGGATGAAGGCCTCCTGGATGTCCTTCTTCTCGTGTGGCTGCAGTCCAGCGTGAAAATGCCTGCAGGTCCAGTTCTGCCCGAGGAGGAAATCGGCCAGTTCTTCCGCCTTCTTGCGGCTGGCAACGAACACCACGGCGCCGCCCTCACGCCTATCGAGTTCGTCGTGCAGCAAGTCGTGCGTGCGCGCAAATTTTTCCCCGGCCGCCACCGGGAAGACCTCGAAATGCAGGTTCGGGCGCTCGGGCGTGCCGATGAAGGATTTGAAGCGCACGCCCAGCTCATCGAGGAAATGCTTGCGGATGTCGTCCAGCACATCCTGCTTGGCGGTGGCGGTGAAGCAGCCGATGGGGGCGAGCTCACCCTCGCCTGCGAACTCACGGATGAAACGCGCCGCGTAGAGGTAGTCCGGCCGGAAGTCGTTGCCCCACTTCGACAGGCAGTGCGCCTCGTCGAAAATCCAGGCGCCAATCTGCCGATTGGCGATCGCCCTGCGGAAGGCCTTGTTGCGGAACTGCTCGGGCGACACCAGCAGCATGCCCACATCGCCCAACTGGATCTTCTCCAGCACGTCGGCACGCTCGGGCATGGTCAGCAAGCCGTTCAATGCGGCCGCACACTGGACGTTACGGGCCAGCAGGCCGTCCACCTGATCCTTCATCAGCGACTGCAGCGGCGAGATGATCACCGTAAGGCTGCCGTTGCGGTGGTAGCGGTTCAGCGCCGGCAGTTGGTAGCAGATCGACTTGCCGCCACCGGTCGCGAGCACAGCCAACACGGGCTCGCTTCGCATGCCGGCCTGGACGATGTCGTGCTGCATGCTGCGGCCTTCTGCCTCGCAGCGAAAATCGTCGAAGCCGAAGTAGCGCTTGAGTTCCCGCCGGGGGTCGTGCGCCGTGCGGCAGTAGGTGCAGGCGGGGTCGTCGCAAGGCCGATCGCGCAACTCGGCGATCAGCTTTCCCACCGCCGGGAACTGGTGGCGCACCCATGGCGCGAGCACGGAATTACCACCCGACACCCGCAGCCATGCCAGTACGTAGGCGATCGGCCAATGCAGTTCGGGCCGTCGCAGGTCGTCCTCGATCAAACCTTTCAGCCGCGTGCGGCACACCTTGAGTTCACGCTCAAGCCCAGGATCGGACTCCGCCAGCAATACCGGCAGACGACTGGCAACGTCCTCGAGCGACAATGGAGCTCGCCGTGTCAGCGCAAAGAGAAAATTACCCAGCCCCGCCCCCGTGCGCGGTGCGATCAAGGCCTGATAGCACAGCAACTCCTCAGGATTCGCCTCGAACAGCTTGTCGAAGGCGTGCTGCTGGTCGGCGAACAGTGTCAGCGTCGAGCGGCAGTCGGACAGCGGCGAATTCAGGCTGTCGCGGATCAGCTTGTAGTCCTTGATCAGCCGGTGGTAAGGGTTCTGCGGAAAGGCGAGCGGCGACAGGCGCAGCGTGTCGATCACCGGGAGCTGAAACAGCGCGGAGCCCGGCGCAACCTCGCGCAGCACTGGCAAGTCGTGGGCCAGCACGTTATGCCCGAGCACGAAGCTTGCCCCGGCGCACATCGCATCGAGTCGGCCAAGCGCCGCATCGAGCCCCGCACCGGTACTCAACTCGAGCGTTTCACCGTTATCCGCTCGCAACGCACCGATCTTGATGATCCGCTGCCGGCCACCGTCTGCTTGCGGAACCGTCTCAAGATCGAAGATCAAGCACTTGGGCTGGAGGGTATGCGGTGTCTGCGCCATCCGGAAATCCGTCGCTTGCCTGGGTTTGGCTAACGCGACCTGCATGATGTCGATCGGCGCGCTGCAGGCGACAAACCGGCTTCAAGAACGGACGGCAGACCACTGCGGCGCAGTCCGCATGATAGCCGCACTGCTTTGCCATGCACTTGGCAACGACCCTGGGCTGAACAACTTTGCCACACTGAGTTCGCAAAACCTGCCATACAAAGCAAAACAGCGCATCACACTGCAAAGTGTAATGCGCTGTTTTTACTAGGAATTCTTGGTGGCGGAACACGGAACCGAACCCGCGTCCGCATATGAGGTTCTTTAGAAAAGCACTGATCTTGAGGGTGCTCGCCTCTATCAAATGGCCGTTTTGCATCGTGAAAACCACTTGGACCAGCCACAGTTGCAATAGTCCCAACATGGGACTAAACTGCGACCAATGCGAGTAATTGCCGTGTCTACCCTTCGGACCTTCTGGGAGCGCTATCCCGACGCCGAGCAGCCGCTGAAGGCTTGGTATGAGGAAGCAACGAATGCGACCTGGACTCAGCCCGCTGACATCAAAGCGCTGTACCGCAGCGCCAGCGTGCTGAAGAACCGTCGCGTGGTGTTCAACATCAAAGGCAATGACTACCGGCTGATCGTGGCCGTTGCGTACAAGGTGCAGATCGTCTACGTGAAGTTTGTCGGCACCCACAAGGAGTACGACGCAGTGGACGCAGAAACCGTTGAAATGGCCTGACCGGCCACGGAGGAAAACATGGACATCCGCCCTATCCACACCGAAGCAGACTACAAGGCCACGCTCAAAGAGATTTCGGCCTTGATGGAGTCCGACCCTGATCTGGGCACGCCGGAGGGGGATCGCCTGGATATCCTCGCCACGCTGGTGCAAGCCTACGAGGCCAAGCACGTGCCCATCACTGCGCCTGATCCAGTAGAAGCCATCAAATTCCGGATGGATCAAAGCGGTCTGTCCGTTAAAGATCTCGAGCCGATGATTGGCAAAAGCAACCGCGTCTACGAAGTCCTGAGCCGCAAGCGCCCGTTGACGCTGGCCATGATCCGCAGGCTGCACAAGAGCCTGGGCATCCCGGCCGACGTGCTGATTGCGGAGACGGCCGCAGGGTGATCATCCTTGGCCCGCTTCCACGCCAGTTGCAGGTTCTGTCTCGTCAGCGCCGCCTCCAGCAGGCCACCAGTGCCCGTCATCGGCTTTGCCACTTACCTTCACTTCAGCATCAGGATGCGCCGTGCGCCGCTGAGTACGACCAGGCCGATAACGCTGCCGATGACAAGGTCCGGATAGGGTGAGCCGGTCCATGCCACCAATGCGCCTGCGATGATCACGCCCAGATTGGCGATGACATCGTTGGCCGAGAAGATGTAGCTGGCCGTCATGTGCACACCGCGATCCCGCTTGCGGGCGATGAGTACGAGGCAGGTCACATTGGCCACTAGGGCAATGAGCCCGACGCCAATCATCAAGCTCGATTGCGGCTCGCTGCCGAACACGGCCCTGCGCAGCACCTCGCCCAGCGCGCCAAGTGCCAGCGCCATCTGAAGCCATCCGGCGATATGGGCGGCTCTGACTTTCATGCCCGCAGCACGCCCGACTGCGTACAGCGCAAGTCCGTACACGGCCGCATCGGCAAACATGTCAAGCGAATCGGCGATCAGTCCGGTCGACTGCGCGACCAAGCCCACCAGCATCTCAAAGACGAACATGGTGCCGTTGATGGCCAGCAAGAGCTTCAGCGTACGGGCTTCCGAAGCGTCGCCATCAGGGTCCTCCGGTCTGGCCAAGGGCACGTTGCCCTGAGGCACCGAATCGATGAGCTCAGCGCCCAGACTCAAGGGGGCCAGCTTGGCGAGGATGTCCTCCGTCGGCCCGGTGTGGATGACCGACAGTTCTCGTTTGCCCAGATCGAACGACAGCGTCCCGATACCCGCCTGATCGACCAACGCCATGCGAATCAGGTTCTCTTCCGAGGGGCAATCCATCTTGGGGATGGAGAAGCGGGTCAGGGTGCCGGCTGCCAACCTCGTTGCCGCAGTCTCGATGAGCGTCGCGCCAAGATTCAGCGGACGGAGCATTGCCTCGATGCGTTCCGCTTCACCGCTATGCGTGACTGTCAGACGCCGCGCGGCCAGATCGAAATCCAGTGCCGTCACGGTGTCGGTCCCCACCAACGCCATCCGGATGAGATTCTCCTCCGATGGGCAGTCCATCTTCGGGATAGCAAAAACGCTGAACGACACCCCATCTCGACCCGGCGGCACCGCGCCGGCCGAGGGGGGCGTGTTGATTTGGTTCGATGCGCACCCGCCAGAGCAGGCGCTGCGTTGACATGTATTCATGATTTTGTTCTCCTGCCTCTATTAGAAACCCTCAAGTAGCTATAGAGTCAAGCCCTCGGGAGAATGAAATGAAGATCGGCGAACTTGCAGCACTGACGGGGTGCCGGGTACCCACCATCCGGTTCTACGAGGCAGAGGGATTGCTGGAAGCGCCTGCTCGCGGCAGCAACAACTACCGCGATTACGGCGCCCGTCACGTCGACCGACTGGCCTTCATCCGGCGCTGTCGGTCGCTGGACATGACTCATGACGAGATTCGGGTGTTGCTGCACTTGCAGGACGACCCGACCAAGCCCTGTGACGATGTCAATGTGCTGCTCGATGAACACCTGCGACTGGTCGAGGGACGCATTTCTGAGCTCAAGGCTTTGCGCAAGCAAATCCAGGGCATTCGCAGCGCCTGCGCCGGCGGGGCATGCATTGGAGAATGTGGCGCGTTGGAGTCTCTGCGGGATACGACCGGTACGCGACCGGCATGAGACTCGGCCGTCAAGGTGCAGAATCGGCACCCCGGCGCAGAGTCAACACCGTGGCAAAACTGCCTGCTCCGTTTTCGGTCGCCACTGCTGCAGCAGTCTCCGACCACAACCGACCGCCTCCAAACCCGCGCCAGCAAAGGAAGTGACCTCACGAACGCTCGCGAGACCACCAGAGAAAACCGAGAACAGAGAGGCCCCGGACGGGGTGGAAACGGCGTGTCGAAGGGGGCGCCGCTCGCGAGGCAATGGCGCGAAACCGCGCCAACACTGGCGCTCCGGGCAAAAAAAATCCCAACCGATAAGGGTTGGGATTTCAAATTATGGTGGACCGAAGGAGGATCGAACTCCCGACCTCTGCATTGCGAACGCAGCGCTCTCCCAGCTGAGCTATCGGCCCTGAAAGAGCGCGCATTATAGAGAGCAGACGATCGAAATGGAAGCCCCGTCCCTGCGTCCCGTGGAAGCTCCACGACCTTTCCGCTGCGACCGGCGGAGGGGGGCGTGCCTAAGCCTCGGCGGCGCCCGAGCCGACCGCCGCGCGGCCCAGGCGATCGGCAACCGCGCGCCAGCCGGGACCGCCGGGTAGCGCCTCGATCAGGATGAAGTCCGCGCCGACGGCATCGAGCGCGCGCAGGCTGGCGTACAGACCCTGGGCGTAAGCGACGGGTTCAGCCGGCAGGCTGCGCCAGGTCAGGCGGGCATCGCGCGGATCAGGCGTGGAGTGGGCGAGGACGGTGACGCGACTGCCCTCGCCCACGAGCGCCGCAGCCTCGTCGATGAGCAGTCCGGGCTCCACCAGGCGCAGAGGCGTGCGCGGAGCGTAGTGGGCGGCCAGCGCGCCGGAGACGCGCGGGGCGGAGTCGGCTGCGGCAGGCGAGGCCGCGCCCTTGCCCCCGGCGCCTGCAAGGTCCGAACGCCCCTGCCCGGCAGCCGTCTCATCGGCCTCTGATAGGGCCTCGCCCCGCACCCGCGGCCGGCGACCGATGACGCGCGCGATGTCCTCGGGGCCGATCGCCCCTGGGCGCAGGATCTCCGGCACATCTCGCGAGAAGTCGAGGATGGTGGATTCGATGCCGACCTCGCAGGCGCCGCCATCGAGGATCATCGCCACGCGCTCGCCGAGTTCCTCCTGCACATGCGCGGCAGTGGTCGGACTGATGCGGCCGAAGCGGTTCGCGCTGGGCGCGGCCAGACCGCCGTCGAAGGCACTCAGCAGCGCGAGCGCGACCGGATGCGCGGGCACGCGCACACCGACGGTGTCCTGCCCGCCGGTGACCTCATCGGGCACCTCGGGCGTGCGCTTGAGGATCAGCGTCAGCGGGCCGGGCCAGAAGGCGCGGGCGAGCGCGAGCACGTCCTTGGGGATGGCGGCGGCCCACTGCGGCAGGTACTCCGCCGAGGGCAGGTGAACGATCAGCGGATGGTCGGCGGGACGGCCCTTGGCGGCAAAGATCTTATTCACCGCCGCAGGGTCGAGCGCGTCGGCGGCGAGGCCGTACACCGTCTCGGTCGGCATGCCGACGATGTCGCCCGCGCGCAGCAGGGCCGCGGCTTCGGCGATGGCCGCAGGCGTAGGCGATGCGATGCTGCCGCGCGGTCCGGGCCCGGTGACGCTCATCGCTGCGTGCTCACTCGTCGCGGATGCCGATCGCGGCACGCGCGCCGAGCGCGCGCTCGAGCACGGCCTCGGCATCATCACCGGTCACCACGAAGTGGCCCATCTTGCGCCCCGGGCGGGCGTGGTGCTTGCCGTACAGGTGCAGGCGCAGGCCGGGCACCGCGTGCAGCAGCGACCAGTCGGGTTCGCGGTAGGTGCCGTGCCCCTTGCCATCCTCGTACCACAGCTCGCCGAGCAGGTTCACCATGACCGCCGCCGAGTGCTGGCGCGGCGTGGCCAGCGGCAGGCCGCACAGCGCCCTCACCTGCTGCTCGTACTGGCTGGCGTCGCAGGCGTCGATGGTGTGGTGGCCGCTGTTGTGCGGGCGCGGCGCCATCTCGTTGACCACCAGCTCGCCGCGGCAGACGAAGAACTCCACCCCCAGCGTGCCGACGTAGCCGAGCTTGTCGGCGATACGTTCGGCGATCTCCTGCGCGCTCAGTTGCGTACCCTCGCTGGGGCAGGCCGCCGCGCGCGCGGGTGCGATGGTCACATCCAGGATGCCGTTGCGGTGGCGGTTCTCGCCGGTCGGGAAGGCGCGCACATTGCCCGCCTCGTCGCGCGCCAGCACCACCGACACTTCAAAATCCAGCGCCAGCATCTTCTCCAGCACGCAGGGCTCGCCCTTGAAGTGCTGGAAGGCGGCCACCGCCGCGTCGCGGTCGGCGACGCGGGCCTGGCCCTTGCCGTCGTAGCCGAAGCGGGCGACCTTGAGGATGGCGGGGAACAACCCGGCGTTGGCGTTGCGCACGTCGTCCTCGCCGCGGATGACCGCGAAGGGGCCGTGCGGCAGGCCGTAGTCGGCGAGGAAGGTCTTCTCGGCGATGCGGTTCTGGCACACCGCGACCGCGCTCGCCGCCGGGTGCACCGGGATGAACTTGGTCAGGTAATCCAGCGTGTCGGCGGGGACGTTCTCGAACTCGGTCGTCACCGCGGCGCATTCGCTGCCCAGGGTGTCGAGGGCGACGTAGTCGTCGTAGGCGGCGACCAGGTGGCGGTCGGCGACGAGGCCGGCGGGGCTGTGCGGGTCGGGGTCGAGCACCCAGACCTTGTAGCCCATCTCGTGCGCGGCCGAAACGAAAAAGCGGCCGAGCTGGCCGCCGCCGAGCATGCCGAGGGTGGCAGGCGGGAGGATCATGGTGCGGCTCTCAATCCAGGCTCATGTCGAGCACCGCCTGGGTCTGGCGGGCACGAAAGTCGGCGAGCTTCTGCGCCAGCCCGGCGTCCTCGACGGCGAGCAGCGCCACCGCGAACAGGCCGGCGTTGGCCGCGCCCGCCTCGCCGATGGCGAAGGTGGCGACCGGGATGCCCTTGGGCATCTGCACGATGGACAGCAGCGAATCCTGCCCCGACAGCGCCTTCGACTGCACCGGCACGCCCAGCACCGGCAGCGTGGTCTTGGCCGCGACCATGCCCGGCAGGTGCGCCGCGCCGCCCGCGCCCGCGATGATGGCCTTGAGCCCGCGGCTGCGCGCAGCCTCGGCGTACTCGAACATCAGGTCGGGCGTGCGGTGGGCGGAGACGACCCGCGCCTCGAAGGGCACGCCGAAGTCTTCCAGCATCTTCGCGGCGGCCTTCATGGTGGGCCAATCGGAGTTGGAGCCCATGATGATGCCGACGACGGGTTGGGTTTCGCTCATCTCGCAGTCCTCACTTGCCGGCCGCGAGCTTGCGATCGCTCGCGGTGCGCTCGGCGGAAATCACGGTGTTCTCGAGCAGCATGGTGATCGTCATCGGCCCCACGCCGCCTGGCACCGGGGTGATGGCACCGGCCACGGTCTTGGCCGACTCGAAATCCACGTCGCCGCACAGCTTGCCGGCGTCGGGTCCGTCCTGCAGGCGGTTGATGCCGACGTCGATGACCGTGGCGCCCGGCTTGACCATGTCGCCGGTAACGAAGCGCGGCTTGCCGATGGCGGCGACCAGGATGTCGGCGCGGCGGGTGTGGAAGGCCAGATCCTTCGTCTTCGAATGGCACACGGTGACGGTGGCGCCGGCGTTGGTCAGCAGCATCGCCATCGGCTTGCCGACGATGTTCGAGCGGCCGATCACGACGGCCTCGGCGCCCTGCACCTGCGTGCCGGTGCTCTCGAGCATCTTCATGACGCCGTGCGGCGTGCAGGGGATGAAGGCCTCGCGGTTCTGCGACAGGCGGCCAACGTTCTCGGCGTGAAAGCCGTCAACGTCCTTCTTGATGTCGATGGCTTCGAGCACTGCGGTTTCGTCCAGATGCTTCGGCAAGGGCAGCTGTACCAGGATGCCATGCACCGACGGGTCGGCGTTGAGCTCGGCGAGCTTCGCCATCACCTCGTCCTGAGTGGCGTTCTCGGGGTAGTCGAAGCGCAGCGAGCGGATGCCGGCCTTCTCGCAACCGGCGACCTTGTTGCGCACGTAGACCGCCGACGCCGGATCTCCTCCGACCAGGATGACCGCCAGGCAAGGTTGCACACCACGCGCCGTCAATGCTGCGGCACGCTCAGCGATTTCGCCACGGACCTGCGCGGAAAGCGCGTTGCCGTCGATGATGCGAGCGGTCATCGGTAGAGCCCCTGAAAAAGAGCAGGATTTTACAGCATTGGAGCCCCCCGGACGCGCCCCGACCAAGCGCTTCAGCGCAGGCTGACGGGCGCGGGGCACTTGAGGCCAACCGAGGTCAGGGCGCCGGCCTCGCTCATCTCGCGCACAGTGAGGGTGAAGGCACCGATCTGCACACGGTCGCCGACGACCACTGCGCGGCCGAGCCGCTGCAGCAGCATCTGCCCCACCGTGAGCGTGCGCTCGCGCGCTTCGATGCCGAGCCCGTAGGCATCGGCCAGATCGCCGGCAAGGCACTCGGGATCGACGACGAATTCGCCGAAGAAGCTCGCATTCGCGCCGAGGTTGCCCCCCATGCCGCCGAACATGCGCGCGATCCGGTCCGCCACCTCATCCGGTGCGATGAACCACACCGAATCCCCGGGGATCAGCCGCGTCTCCACGGTGAGTCGCTGCAATGCCCCGCCGCGCACGAGCGCGACGCAGCGCACGTCGATCCCCTCGAACTCGGCGCTGATGTCGTCCGGATGCTGCCCTTCGGCACGCGAGCCCGCAACCACGCCGTACTCGAGCAGATCCACCGCAGCTTCGTCACCCACCCACACCTCGCGCTTGTCGCGCGGCTCATCACGCGGCGGCACCTCCACCTTGAGCCAGCGCGCCGCCATCGGCACCGTTGCGCCCTGCACCAGCAGGGACAGCAGCACCACCGCGAAGGCGACGTCGAAGAGCAGGCGGGACTCCGGCACCCCCATGACCACCGGCACGATGGCGAGCACGACCGGCACCGCCCCACGCAGCCCCACCCAGCTCACGTAGGCAAGCTCGTTGCGCTTGTATCGGAAAGGCGCCAGACCGATCACGACCGCCAGCGGGCGCGCGACCAGCATCAGGAACACCGCCATCGCGACGGCCTCCGCCGCATGGTCAAACAGCTGGGACGGCGTCACCAGCAGGCCCAGCACCACGAACATGCCCGCCTGCGCCAGCCAGGCCAGGCCGTCCATGACGCGCAGCACGTGCTCCGTCGCATGCGAGCGCCGGTTGCCAACCACCACCCCGGCCAGATACACCGCCAGAAAGCCGCTGCCGTTGAGCAGATTGGTAGCAGCAAAGACCAGCGTTCCACCGGAAAGGATCAGCAGCGCATACAGGCCTTCGGGCAACTTCAGCCGCGCCATCAGTCGCGACAGCACCCAGCCCCCCGCAAGCCCGAGCAGTGCGCCGAGGCCAAGCTGGCTGACCAGCATCCACACGAAGTCCTTCACGCTCGCCGTCTCTGGCTGCAGCAGCGCACCGACGAGCGCCGTGACGAGCAGGATGGCCATCGGGTCGTTCGCGCCGGACTCGATCTCGAGCGTGGCCTGCACGCGCTGGTTCAGGCGCACACCGCTGTTGCGCAACAGGGCGAACACCGCCGCCGCGTCGGTCGACCCCACAATGGCCGCCAGCAGCAAACCGAGCCGCCAGTCGACGTCGAGCAGCCAGGTGGCGAAGATGCCCAGCAGCCCGGCCGTACCCACCACGCCCCAGGTGGCCAGCACGGCTGCAGGCTTGAGGCCGACCCGGAAGCTGCTCACCCGCGTGCGCAGGCCGCCATCGAGCAGGATCACCGACAGCGCTGCCTGGCCGATCATGGAGGCGAAGAAGAAGTCCTCGAACACGATGCCGCCCGGCCCGTCGCTGCCGGCCAGCATGCCGACGCCGAGGAACAGCAGCAGCAGCGGCAAGCCGAGCCGCGCCGAGATCGTGCTGGCCAGCACGCTGATGAACAGCAGCAGGCCGGTGAGGAGGAAGAGAGCGTTGATTCCGGTCATTCTGAATCTTGTGTTGTTGGGGCGGTGCACTGGGCACCGCACGGACAGGGCCGGAAACGCGCCCGTGACAGCGTGCGCGCACGCTGGCGGGCACACCCGTCAGCGCAGTACCCAGGCGCCCTCTGCGGCAGGTCAGCGCACCACGGCGCCCGGTTCGAGTGAAACGATGTTCTGCACAAGTTCAGCCAGCGAGTGCGCGCCCATCTTCTCCATGACGCGCGCGCGATGTACCTCGACCGTCTTGATGCTGATGCCCAGAACATCGGCGATCTGCTTGTTGAGCTTGCCGACGATGATCAGGTCTAGCACCTCGCGCTCGCGCTGCGTGAGTTGCGCGAGCCGGCGCGCGGTTTCCGCCTCCTGCTGCCGCTTCCCGCGCGTTTCGCTTTCGAGCTTCAGGCAGTGTTCGACCAGGCGCAGCATGTCCTGTTCGCCGAAGGGTTTCTCGATGAAGTCGACCGCGCCCTGCTTGAGCGCCGAAACGGCCATCGGCACATCGCCGTGGCCTGTGATGAAGACCACCGGTAGCCCGCAGCGTCGTCGCTGCAACTCCTCGAACAGTTCGAGCCCACTCATGCCCGGCATGCGCACGTCGAGCAGCACGCAACCGGTCATGCCGTCCGTCAGCCCGACGAGGAAGGAATCGGCCGACGCATGCGCCGCAACCGTGTAGCCGTTTGCCTCCAGCATCCAGGCGAGAGAGTCGCGAAGGGCTTCGTCGTCATCGACGACATGAACGATCTGATCAGGCGCTGCGGGCAATCCGCTCACTGGAAGCCTCCGTCGGCAGGGTAAACGCGAATATGGTACCGCCTTCGGGGTTCGCGTCGACAATCAGTCGCCCATTGTGGAACTCCACGATCGAGCGGCAGATGTTCAGCCCCATGCCCATGCCATCGACCTTGGTGGTGTAGAAGGGGGTGAATAGCTGCCGCCGCCCCTCCTCCCCGATACCGTGCCCGCGATCTACAACAGCCACCTCCAGCGCCGCGGGTCCGAACGCGCGCACGCGGATGACGAGCACCCGCTGCGCCCTGGGGGTATCGAGCATCGCATCGATCCCGTTGCGGATCAGGTTGAGCAGCACTTGCTCGATCATGACGCGATCAGCGAAGGCGGGCGGAAGGCCGGGTTCGATCTCGGTCTGGATGCGCGTGCCGGTGCGTCGGGCGTCGATGTCGGCAAAGCCCAGCGCATCCTCGAGCACCTCACCCATGTCCAGCGGTGCACGCCGCGGCTCGCTCTTCTTCACGAACTCGCGCACGCTGCGGATGATCCTGCCCGCGCGCTCGGCCTGGGCTGCGGCCTTCTGCATGGCCACCAGTACGTCCTCCGGCCGGGCCTTGCCCGACTGCAGGCGCGTGACCGAGCCGGAGCAGTAGTTTGCGATCGCCGACAGCGGCTGATTGAGCTCGTGCGCCAGCGTGGACGCCATCTCGCCCATGGTGATCAGTCGGGCGGTGCGCTGCAGCCGCTCCTGCTGCTGGCGCGCCAGTTCTGCGGTCTGCTTGCGGTCGGTGATGTCGGTGGCGATGCCCATGCGCACCACACGACCGTCCACCCAGCGTGTCGCACGCTCGCGCACGTGGTACCAGCGCCCCGAGAGCGGATGCTGCAACTCGCCGTCGAAAAGCTCGCGCGGCACATCGGCCTGCGCCAGTGCGCGCGGGTCGGCGCGATAGTCGCCCCGCTCGGGCTGGGGCACGCCGACACCCGGAACGGTGCGCCCCACGGCATCGAAGCCGTGGATGTGCTTGAAGGCGAGGTTGGCGAAGAGGATCTCGTCCGTGCGCGCATCGGCCACGAACACGGCTGCATCGAGTCCGTCCAGCACCGCCTCGAAGCGCTCGTGCGCGGCTTCGAGGGCTGCGCGCACGCGCTTGGGTTCGGTAATGTCGGTGATCGAAGCCATCCAGCCGGTCTGGCGCCCGGTCAGGTCGATCAGGGGCGAAAGATAGAAGCGGGCATCGAAGCGCTCCCCGTTCTTGCGCCGGATGCGCATCTCGAAGCCGCTGCGCGGCGCCTGGCCCGACAGCGTCAGCGCCAGGTTACGCTCGCACACCTCGCGCTGCTCCTCCGGCCAGTACGGGAACGGGGGCTCGGCCCCGATCAGCTCCGACTCCTCGAAGCCGAGCATGCGGCAGAAGGCCGTGTTGGCATAGATGATGCGCCCACTCAGGTCGATGGCACGCAGGCCGGTGATGACCGAGTCCTCCATCGCCTTGCGAAAGGCCGACTCCGCGCGCAGCGCGTCTTCGGTCGCCTTGCGTCCGGTGATGTCGTGCGCGACGGCATACACCAGCCCCTCATCACGCACCGGGTTGATGCTCCACACCAGCCACTTGTAGCTGCCGTCCGCACAGCGGCAGCGGTTCTCGAAGTTGACCGGCTCGCCATCCATCAGTCGCCGCAACATGCCGAGTGTCTGCGCCACGTCTTCCGGGTGAACGTGATCGATCAAGGCGCGCCCGGGCAGCGTCTGCGGGTCGTGGCCGAGCACCCGCTCGAAGGCGGGGTTGCAGCGCCGGAAACGACCTTCCAGATCGACCACGCACAGCATGTCGAGCGAAAGATTGAACAGGCGGTCGCGCTCCTTTTCCACCTGCACGCGGCGCAGGACATGTCTGCGCAGCATCCACAGACTCCACAGCACCAGCATCGACAAGCCGACGATGAGGACCGGCGGCAGCACCCGCGCAGCCGTACCGCCGGCGGGAAAGGCCATTGCCTGCAGCGCCATGCCGTTGCCCGGCGGCGCAAGCGGAAGTTCCAGTGCGATGTGGCGGTCTTGCGCCGGAAGCGCCGAACTCAGAGCCAGCACCTCCCCCTCCGCATCGACGACCGCAAGGCGGTATTTCTCCGCGAACCAGTCGGGCACCAGCCGGGTGACCATGCGCTCGACCGAGTAGACCGCGAGGATCACACCCAGCAACTCGCCCTGGCGCTGGACGGGTGCGAACGCCTCGAGCTCCGCGCCCAGCCCTTCGCGCACATGCGGACGCCCGTACGCCAAACGAAAGGACAGCGCGCTCTGCTGGAAGCCCTGTACATGGGCGTCACCGAGGCGCTCACCGGCCAGCCAGTCCTGGGTATCGAAGGGTGCCGACCAGCGGACGATCTGATCGCGCCCCACCCAGACGATGTTCGTGAGTGCCGCATTCAGCGCAAGGTGCTCGTTGGCGCGCAACTGGAAGGCATCGTGATCGAGCGTACCGGCCGACAGGTCACGCGCGAGCTGGACGAGGAACTCCTCGGTGCCGAGCATGGTCCGGCGCACGGACTGCTCGGTCCATTGCAGGTCGCGCTCGAGGGCCTCGCGTTCGATGCCGGTTTCGCGCGATTGCAGCAGCGCGACCAGCGCAAGCATGGAAACCGCGAACAGGGCGAGGGCAATATGGGGAACGGCCCAGTACCAGCGTGGCGGCGCGGCCGGGGAGGATGCTGGCGATTGCATGGGCGGATTGCAGCGACGGGGCCACCGAAGGTCGGGTGCCGGATTCTGGTCGATCCGGCGCGCCTGCCGTCATCCGGTGTAACCCTAACGCGTCATCCTTTCGTCATGCACGGGAGAGGCCTCCCGGTTCGACCGTCGGGGTTTTCGCCAAGTTGTCGATGTCCGCCCCCCTGCCTACAGTGAGGCCATGAACGCGCACTTTGCGCCGCGTCGGCGCGCCCTCCTCCGCATGCTGCTTCTCGCGCCCTGTGCGGCTGTCCAGGCAGCATCGGCACAGGCGCCCGACATGAGCGGCTGGCAACGCCCGGCGAGCACCACCCAGCGCGCGAGGCTGCGCATCGGCGTATCCGGTCCGTTTTCGGGACCTTCCTCACCCATGGGCCTGTCGATGCGCAACGGCATACGCATTGCGGCGGCGGAGATCAATGCGAGCGGCGGCGTGCTCGGTCGCTACGTGGAACTCGTCGAGCGTGACGACGAAGCCAGCAACGAGCTCGGGGCCCTCATCGTGCGCGACTTCGTCAATCGCGAGCGCGTGGTGGCGGGCCTCGGCATCGTCAACACCGGGGTCGCGCTTGCCAGTCAGCGTCACTATCAGACCGCACGCATTCCCGTGATCACCTCGGTCGCCACCGGCTCGCTGATCACTCGCCAATTCCAGCCACCGGCGTTTCCGGAGAACTATGTCTTCCGTGTCTCGGCCAATGACACCCTGCAGGCCGAGGTGATCGTGGAGGAGGCCATGGACCGACGCCGGCTCACTCGTCTGGCCATCCTGCACGACGCCACCAACTATGGCGTGCTGGGCAAGGACGACCTCGAGCAGGCGATCGGGCGTCGCGGGATCGCACCGGTCTCGGTCGAGCGCTTCCAGCTACGCCAGACCGACATGCGGCCACTGCTCGAGCGCGCCCGCACCGCCGGCGCACAGGCCTTGCTCACCTACGGCATCGGCCCAGAGCTGGCGCACATCGCCAATGAGCGTGCGCGCATGGGCTGGGCGGTGCCGATCATCGGCAGCTGGACGCTTGCGATGTCCAACTTCATCGAAAGCGCCGGCCCCAATGCCGAGGGCGCGCGCATGCCGCAGACCTTCATCCAGGTCGCGCGCAACCCGCGTCAAGCCGCCTTCCTCGACGCTTGGAAAGGGCTCACAGGCACCTCGCGCATCCCAGTACCCCCGGCGGCAGCGCAGGGTTACGACTCCATGCTCCTGCTCGCCGCTGCCATCCGCCAGGCCGACAGCACCGAGGGCCCGCGCATCCGTGAGACACTGGAGAGCCTCGAGGCCGCGGTGGAGGGCGTAATCATGACCTACCGCCGCCCCTACTCGCCGGACAACCACGAAACCCTGAACGCCCCGCGCCAGATCCACCTTGGCGAGATCCGCAACGGGCAGGTCGTTTTTGCACGCGAGGCCATCGTGGAGGACAACCCGCCCCCTTGAGCGCATGCGCGGCAGACACGTGCATTTTGCGCTCCACGAAAAGTGATTGCACAATGCGAAAACACGTTTTATATTTCGAAAAGTTGGCCGTGCAGCCGTCGGCATGGTCGCGCCTGCAAGCAAGAAAACGTCCGCCCTACCGGGCAGGCATCCTTCACTGAACGTCATGAGGAGACAAACCATGACCGGAATCAGCAACGTTCTCCCGCAAGCCGACACGGATGCGCAGGAAACGCAGGAGTGGCTGGAAGCCCTCGCCGCCGTCGTCGAACACGAAGGCCCCGAGCGTGCTCACTATCTGATCGAGAACCTGATCGCCACCGCACGCCAGGAAGGCGTGAACATCCCCTACTCGGCCAACACCGAATACATCAACACCATTCCCGCCGAGCAGCAGCCGCCCTACCCGGGCGACCCGGACATGGAGATCAAGATCCACTCCTACATCCGCTGGAACGCAATGGCGATGGTGGTGCGGGCGAACAAGAACACCAACGTCGGCGGTCACATCGCCTCCTTCGCTTCGGCAGCTGCGCTCTACGACGTGGGTTTCTCGCACTTCTGGCATGCACCCTCCGAGCAGCACGACGGCGACATGATCTTCTTCCAGGGCCACTCGGTCCCCGGCGTCTATGCGCGCGCCTACATGCTCGGCCGCCTTTCCGAGGAGCAGATGGACAATTTCCGCCAGGAAGTGGGCGGCAAGGGCATCTCGTCCTACCCGCACCCCTGGCTGATGCCAGACTTCTGGCAGTTCCCGACCGTGTCAATGGGTCTCGGCCCGCTGTGCGCGATCTACCAGGCGCGCTTCATGAAGTACATGGCCAGCCGCGGCATGATCGACGCCGCCCGCGCCGAGCAACGCAAGGTGTGGGCCTTCCTCGGTGACGGCGAGACCGACGAGGTCGAGTCGCTCGGCGCCATCGGTATGGCCGCGCGCGAGAAGCTGGACAATCTGGTGTTCGTCATCAACTGCAACCTGCAGCGCCTGGACGGTCCGGTGCGCGGCAACGGCAAGATCATCCAGGAACTCGAATCCGAGTTCCGCGGTGCCGGCTGGAACGTCATCAAGGTCATCTGGGGCACTGCCTGGGATGCGCTGTTCGCCCGCGACAAGAAGGGCATCCTCAAGCAGCGCATGATGAACGCCTGCGACGGCGAGTATCAGACTTTCAAGGCCAAGGACGGCGCCTACGTACGCGAGCACTTCTTCAACACGCCGGAGCTGAAGGCGCTGGTGGCCGACTGGACCGACGACCAGGTGTGGCAGCTCAACCGCGGCGGCCACGACCTGTTCAAGATCTTCGCCGCCTACAAGGCCGCAAGCGAGCACAGGGGCCAGCCCACGCTGATCCTCGCCAAGACCATCAAGGGCTTCGGCATGGGCCAGGCGGGCGAGGCGATGAACATCTCGCACCAGCAGAAGAAGATGGACATCGACGCGATCCGCCGCTTCCGCGATCGCTTTGGCTTGCCGGTGCCCGACGACCAGCTCGAGGAGCTGCCCTACCTGAAGTTCGCCGAGGACTCGGCCGAATACAAGTATCTGCTCAAGCACCGCATGGATCTCGGCGGCTTCCTGCCGCAGCGCCGCACCAAGGCTGCGCCGCTGGCCGTGCCAGGGCTGGACACCTTCGCCGCACTGCTCAAGGCCTCGGGCGAAGGCCGCGAACTCTCCACCACGATGGCAGTGGTGCGCATCATGAACACGCTGCTCAAGGACAAGCAGATCGGCAAGCACGTCGTGCCGATCGTGCCTGACGAGAGCCGCACCTTCGGCATGGAGGGCATGTTCCGCCAGTACGGCATCTGGAACCAGGAAGGCCAGAACTACGTGCCCGAAGACCATGACCAGCTCATGTTCTACAAGGAGAGCAAGACCGGCCAGGTCCTGCAGGAAGGCATCAACGAAGCCGGCGCGATGGCCGACTGGATCGCCGCCGGCACCGCCTACAGCGTGCACAACGTGCAGATGATCCCCTTCTACATCTTCTATTCGATGTTCGGACTGCAGCGCACGATGGACCTGTGCTGGGCGGCGGCCGACCAGCGTACCCGCGGCTTCATGATCGGCGGCACCGCCGGACGCACCACGCTGAATGGCGAAGGCCTGCAGCACGAGGACGGCCACAGCCTGATCATGGCCAACATGATCCCCAACTGCATCAGCTACGACCCCGCCTTCCAGTACGAAGTCGCGGTGATCGTGCAGGACGGCCTGCGCCGCATGTTCGCCGAACAGGAGGACGTGTACTACTACATCACGGTGATGAACGAGAACTACGAACATCCCGAGATGCCGGCCGGAGCGGAGTCGGACATCCTCAAGGGCCTGTACCTGTTCCGCAAGGGCGCGGATGCGAAGGCGCCGCGCGTGCAGCTGATGGGCGCGGGCACGATCTTCCGGGAGGTGATCGCCGCCGCCGAACTGCTCAAGACCGACTGGGGCGTGGAGTCCGACATCTGGGGGGCACCCAGCTTCAACGAACTGGCTCGCGACGGCCACGAGATCGAGCGCTGGAACCTGCTGCACCCGATGGAAGAGCCCCGCAAGAGCCACGTTCAGCAGAAGCTCGCCGGCTTCGAGGGCCCGATCGTCGCCGCCACCGACTACATCCGCATGTTCCCCGAGCAGATCCGCTCGCAGCTCGACCGCAACTACGTAACGCTGGGCACCGACGGTTTCGGCCGCTCCGACACCCGCGAGCAACTGCGCCACTTCTTCGAGGTGGATCGCCACTGGGTCACACTGGCTGCGCTCAAGGCACTGGCCGACGAGGGCGCGATCGCCCGCGACAAGGTGGCCGCAGCGATGGTCAAGTACAAGCTCGACCCGTCCAAGCCGAACCCGCTGTCGGTCTGAGCAAGGAGTCAAGAACATGAGCCAACTCATTGAAGTGAAGGTTCCGGACATCGGCGACTTCGACGCCGTGCCGGTGATCGAGCTGTTCGTGAAGGTCGGCGACACCATCGCCGTCGATGACGCGATTGCGACGCTGGAATCGGACAAGGCCACGATGGACGTGCCCTCCTCGGCCGCCGGCGTGGTCAAGGAGATCCTGGTCGGCATCGGCGACAAGGTGGCCGAAGGCACGGTGCTGATCAAGGTCGAGGCGTCGGGCGCTGCCGCTGCAGCCCCGGCACCGGCTGCCGCTGCACCTGCGCCGGCCGCGGCGCCTGCGGTTGCCGCCGCACCTGTCCCGGCGGCTGCCCCCGCTGTCGCCGCCGGTGGCGTGGTCGACGTGAAGGTGCCGGACATCGGCGACTTCGACGCCGTACCCGTCATCGAACTGTTCGTGAAGGTCGGCGACACCATCAAGGTCGATGACGCCATCGCCACCCTGGAGTCCGACAAGGCGACGATGGACGTACCCTCGTCCGCGGCGGGGGTCGTCAAGGAAGTGCTGGTCAAGGTCGGCGACAAGGTCGGCGAAGGCAGCGTGCTGTTGAAGGTCGAGGCCGCAGGCGCTGCCGTGGCCGCCGTTCCGGTCGCCCCTGCCGCTGCCGCAGCAGCCCCGGCCGCCGCACCCTCGCCCGCCCCGCTGGCCGACGGTGGTCCCGCCGCCAGCGCCCCGGCGGCGATGCCGGCTGCCGCGCCGTCCGCCGTCAAGGTAGGCGGCAAGGTGCACGCCAGCCCCTCGGTGCGCGCGTTTGCCCGCGAACTGGGCGTCGATCTGGGTCAGGTCAAGGCCACCGGTCCGAAGGGCCGCATCCTCAAGGAAGACGTCGCTGCCTTCATCAAGGGCGCGATGACAACTGGCGTGGTCCCGGGCAAGACCCCGGCGGCTGCCGCGGGTGCTTCCTTGGGCGGCGGTCTGGACCTGCTGCCGTGGCCGAAGGTCGACTTCGCCAAGTTCGGCGAGGTCGAGGTCAAGCCGCTGTCGCGCATCAAGAAGATCTCCGGCCAGAACCTCGCCCGCAACTGGGTGATGATCCCGGCGGTGACCTACCACGAGGATGCCGACATCACCGACCTGGAAGCCTTCCGGGTGCAGATGAACAAGGAGTACGAGAAGTCGGGCAAGAAGCTCACCATGCTCGCCTTCATCATCAAGGCCTCGGTACGCGCGCTGCAGGAATTCCCCGAGTTCAACACCTCGCTCGATGGCGACAACCTGGTCTACAAGAAGTACTTCAACATCGCCTTCGCGGCCGACACCCCCAACGGCCTGGTCGTGCCGGTGGTGAAGGACGCCGACAAGAAGAGCGTGTTCGAGATCGCTTCTGAGACCGGCGCGCTGGCCAAGAAGGCGCGCGACGGCAAGCTCGGCCCGGCCGACATGTCCGGCGCCTGCTTCACGATCAGCTCGCTGGGCGGCATTGGTGGCACCTACTTCGCCCCCATCGTCAATGCGCCGGAAGTCGCCATCCTCGGCGTCAACAAGTCGGTGATGAAGCCGGTGTGGGACGGCAAGCAGTTCGTGCCGCGCCTGACGCTGCCGATGTCGCTGACTGCGGACCACCGCGTCATCGACGGTGCGCTGGCCACCCGCTTCAACGTGTACCTCGCGCAACTGCTGGCGGATTTCCGCCGCGTGATGCTGTAAGGAGATCGCCATGAGCCCAGTTGAAGTGAAGGTTCCGGACATCGGCGATTTCGATTCGGTGCCGGTTATCGAGCTGTTCGTGAAGGTCGGCGACAGCATCAAGGTCGACGACGCGATCTGCACGCTCGAATCCGACAAGGCGACCATGGACGTGCCGTCCTCGGCCGCCGGCGTGGTCAGGGAAGTGCTGGTCGCGGTCGGCGACAAAGTCGCCGAGGGCACGGTGCTGCTGAAGCTTGAGGCTGCAGGTGCTGCAGCAGCGGCCCCGGCCGCCGCCGCAGCCGCGCCCACGACTGCACCCGCCGCGGCTCCGGTCGCTGCGCCTGCCGCCGCCGCGCACAGCGGCAGCGCCGATATCGAGTACGACATGGTCGTGCTCGGCGCCGGCCCCGGCGGTTACTCGGCGGCCTTCCGCGCCGCCGACCTCGGCCTCAAGACCGCAATCATCGAGCGATACGCAACGCTGGGTGGCGTGTGCCTGAACGTCGGCTGCATCCCGTCCAAGGCGCTGCTGCACGTCGCCGCGGTCATCGAGGAAGCCGAGCACGTCGACACCGCCGGCATCAAGTTCGCCAAGCCCACGGTGGACGTCGACGCGCTCAGGAAGCACAAGGACGGCGTCATCGGCAAGCTTACCGGCGGCCTCTCCGGCATGGCCAAGGCACGCAAGGTCGACGTCATCCGCGGTTACGGCCACTTCCTCGACCCGCATCACCTCGAGGTCGAGGAAACCACCGGCACCAGCCAGGACAAGACCGGCGCCAAGAAGGTGGTGAAGTTCAAGCAGTGCATCATCGCTGCCGGCTCGGCCGCCGTGCATCTGCCCTTCATCCCGAAGGACCCGCGCATCGTCGACTCCACCGGCGCGCTGGAACTGCGCCAGGTGCCGGGCAAGATGCTGGTCATCGGCGGCGGCATCATCGGCCTGGAAATGGCCACGGTGTATTCCACGCTGGGCGCGCGCATCGACGTGGTCGAGATGATGGACGGCCTGATGCAGGGGCCGGACCGCGACGCGGTGAAGGTGTGGGAGAAGCAGAACGCCCACCGCTTCGACAAGGTCATGTTGAAGACCAAGACCGTCGCCGTCGAGGCGAAGGACGACGGTCTGTGGGTCAAGTTCGAAGGCGAAGGCGCACCGACCGAGCCGGTCAAGTACGACATGATCCTGCAGTCGGCCGGTCGCGCGCCCAACGGCAAGAAGATCGGCGCCGACAAGGCGGGCGTCATCGTCGGCGAGCGCGGCTTCATCCCGGTGGATGCGCAGATGCGCACCAACGTGCCGCACATCTTCGCCATCGGCGACATCGTCGGCCAGCCCATGCTCGCCCACAAGGCGGTCCATGAGGCGCACGTCGCGGCGGAGGTCGCCGCAGGTCATAAAGCCGCGTTCGACGCCACGGTGATTCCGGGCGTGGCCTACACCCATCCGGAAGTGGCCTGGGTCGGCTACACCGAGGCGCAGGCCAAGGCCGAAGGCAAGAAGGTCGAGACCGCCAAGTTCCCGTGGGCGGCATCCGGCCGCGCCATCGCCAACGGTGCCGACTACGGCTTCACCAAGCTGATCTTCGATGCCGAGACCCACCGCGTCATCGGCGGCACCATCGTCGGCCCGTCGGCTGGCGACATGATCGGCGAGGTCTGCCTGGCGATCGAGATGGGCGCCGACGCGGTCGACATCGGCAAGACCATCCACCCTCACCCGACCCTGGGCGAGACGGTGGGCATGGCAGCCGAAGTGGCGCACGGCAGTTGCACCGACCTGCCGCCGATGCGCAAGAAGTAATCTCGCGCGACAGGCCACGCTGCAAAAGCAGGGGCGCCCCGCCACACGGCCCGGGCGCCCTCGTGCTTTCAGGCGCTTGCGGACACGAGGCCCGCACGCCCAACGCACCACCGCAAGCCTCCACCGCAGGGCAACCCGGTTCGCGGGTTGCCCTGCAATGACCGCGTCGCACTTCCGCCCGCGATCAACTCCATGCCTCTGCCGGCACATCGCTTGCGGCCGCCGCCTGCGCCATGCAGTTCGCTGTCGGTTGGCGGTCGCATGTAGCGCACTTCGGACAGCGCTTGCCACCCTCGGCACAGGGCGGCTTGACCGGTTCGACCCGCGCCACCTCAGGCGCGCCATCTCGCGCGATCAAATGAAGTGCCTCGATGTCGGCCAGATAGAAGCGCTGACCGATACCCCCCCCTTGCGGCACCAGCACCTTGTCGCGGGTGAAGGTCTTCAGCGCCCTGCATACGGTTTCGGGCGTCTGCCCCAGAATGGCCCCCACATCGCTCAGGTTCAGCCGCCGCACCCGATTCTCACCGCCTAGACGCAGGCGCAACAGCAGCCGCGCCAGACGCACGCGCGCAGGCACCGTGCCACTGGCCAGATCCGAGATCCAGGACTCCGCCTCGTGCAGGGCCGCCTGCATCTGGCGTAGCAGCGTCAGTTGGAGTTCCGGCACGCGCTGCAGGCTATCCCGGAGCCTGACCGCGTCGATCCAGCAGGTGCGGACCTCGTCCAGCGCAAGCGCAACGTGCCGCGTCCTGCTCTCCGTGAGGGCCTCCAGGCCGATGATTCCGCCGTCCTGGACAATGCGCACGATGCGCTCCTTGCCAACAAAGTCCTCGCACACAAGCTTCACTGCACCCGAAACCACGAAGTGAACGCCGAGCGCAGGCGCTCCGCGCTGCATCAGCGCAGCCCCTGGCTCGAAGACATATGATTTGAATGACAGCATTCCGGCTGCCGAAATCAGTGCGGCGAGCGCGCCGCACGATGATGTCCCGCTGGCCGTGCACGACCCGCAGTCGAACTGGCCCAGCTCGTAAGAGCGTTTCAATCCAGTATTCATCCCGTTCCCCTCCGGGACGATGCGCCTTGTCAGGCGGGTATGTGCGTCACGGCAGAGCCGTCCCCCCGCACACGCCCGCCCTGCGGCCTCAGCCGCGACGCACGTCAGTCAAGTGCAATCTGAGCCTTCAGCCAGAACGTCCGGCCAGGCTCGTTGATGATCTCGTTAACCGCGACTTCGTATCCCGAAATCGCGGCACTGCCCTGCGACAAGTGCTCGCTATAGGTGCGATCGAAGACGTTATCCACCCCCACGGTGAGCAAGGTCGCCTTGTTCGGCCGCCATCCGGCATTCAGCGCCAAGGTGGCAAAGCCAGAAGTCGGACCGAGGTCCTTACCTCCTGCAACGATGCTACCCGAGCCGACATCGACACGATCCTGCTTGGCAACCAGACGAAGCAGACCACCGTACGAGAAGCTGCCATCGTTGTATTCGACTGCCAGGCGACCTTCGAGCGGCGGCTGTTGGGCGAGCGCTTTGCCATCCGTGTCGTTCTTGCCGTGCACCCATGCCAAGGTGCCGGTCGCACTCCAATTCGTCGCAAAACGCCACGTGACATCCGCTTCTGCGCCGTAGAGCGTCGCATCGACATTGCGCACGTCGGCGACCGCGGTCGAGCCCACCTGCCACCAGCGCAGCAGCATGTAGTCATCGACCTTGCTGTAGAAGCCGGCAACGGAAGCACTCACCGCCCCGACGGCCCAGTTCGCGCCGATGTCCAGCTGCGTCGTCTTCTCGTAGTCGAGATTGCCGAAGTCGCGAGCATCGGCCACGCTGTTCGAGGTGCCCGAGATTGGCGTAGCGCGCATCATCTCCCAGAAGTCGGGGAAGCGCTCGACATAGCCCAGTCCGGCATACCACGTCCCCGCTCCGCCCGCGTAATCATTTTCATAGCGCAGGAAGCCGCTCGTCAGATTCTCTTCACGGCTCTGATTGGCAAAGGCGTTTGGCGAGGTGTTGAGCATGTTTCCAGCGGCCACGTCCTTGATCGCGCGCCGATAGTCCGTACCCTCATGCTGGTCGAACCGGAGGCCTGCGACGACACGGCGCATGTCATCGAGGGAATACGTTCCCTCACCGAACAATCCATAGCGCTCGAAACCGAGATCCTTGTTGCGGGCGGCACTGGCGTATGCGGGCGGCGTGGCGCCCTGCATCGCACGCAGCGTATGCATGTCGTCCTTGTAGTCCGCCCCGAGCTTCAACATCCACTGATCGGCCGGGGTGAGCGTTGCGACGAAGCGGGCGCCCTTCGTTTCGCGGTCAGGATTGTTGACCGAGAACGGCGCCGCCGGCGGCTTCCGTCGCAGGCTGAAGTTGTCCATCACATGGTCAATGTAGCTGTAATAGACATTGGCCTCGATGCGCTGTACCAGCGGCGAGAGGTTGCGCTTGTCGAACTTCACACCGACATGCTCGCGCTCGAACTTGGTGCCGTCCATGCCGCGGTCGGCGTACGCGGCTTCGCCATCGCTGCGCCCGAAGTTGAGCTCGAGCTGGGTGTTGTCGTCCGGGGTCCAGCCGATTGCGCCGGTCGTGCTCCAGCGGGTGTAGAAGGAATGCACCTTCTTGCCGTCACCGTCCTCGTAGTTGTCGCTGTCGGAACGGGTGGCGCCTATGCGCGCGTAGAAGTCGGGGTTGCCCGCCTTCGCATCGAAGACCTGGTCGTTGCGGCCCCAGCTGCCGAAGGTGAGGCTGCCGTTCATGCTCCAGCCGGGCTGCATCATGCGCTCGATGTCGCGCTCGAAGAGCACGACCGCGGCCGAGCTGCCGGCGCTATAGAGCACCGTCTGCGGCCCCTTGAGCACCGTTACGCGATCATAGGACTCGGGGTAGACATAGGCGGTGGGCGGGTCCATGCGTCCGCCACAGCCGCCATGAACCTCCTGGCCGTCCTGCAGGATGCTCAGGCGCGAGCCCGACATGCCCCGGAACACAGGATCACCATCCGCGCCCCCCTTGCGAATCACCGAAAAGCCAGGAACGCTCTTGAGCAGATCTGCCCCGTCGTGCGCCGGTAGCGGCTGGCGAGGCGCCTTGGGGTCGGTGGTGACGGTCAGCGGCATGTCCATGGTCGGCGCCGTGACGACCACGCTATCCAGGCGCGCTTCCTGGGCAAGCGCGAGCGCCGGAATCGCCATCGACACGGCAATTGCGAGCGGCAGGCGTTTGAAGGTCTTCTTCATGTCGTTTTCCTAGTGATGACTAAAACTGCGTGAAAATGCCAGGTGGTGCGGCGTGCCATCGGCACACAGCGGAAAAAGGTCGATGCACGCGATGCACCGACGTCGACTCGCCAAGCGGGCGACGCGCTGGGCGAAGCATCAGTGCTTCATCTGCATGCGGGCATTGAGCGGGCGGGCCGGGGCCACGACGTCCACGGATTCGCGGCTGCCGTCGCGGCGTTCGATGACCAGGCGTAGCGGTACCTCATCGCCCACCTTCACCTGCTGCCGGAGGTCCATCAGCATGACGTGGTAGCCCCCGGGCTTGAGTTCGACGTCCTGTCCGGCGGGCAGATCGAGGCCGGAGATGGGGCTCATCTTCATGACATCGTTCTGCATGGACATCTCGTGGATCTCGACCACGCCCGCAACGGGCGATTCCGCGGCCACAAGGCGGACATCGGCATCGGATCTGAGGTGCATGAAGGCGCCGGTGGCCTTCTGCTGGGGCACCGTGGCACGGACCCAGGGTTCGGTCACGGTCAGTTGCTGCGCGCTGACCGAAAGGCTGGCCGCCAGCAGCAGCGCAGCCGTCAGGGGCTTTCTCATCATTGCTCTCCGGGCGCAAAAAACTCGTCAGGCAGGACGCGTCACGGCGTACCGTCCGCAACTGCGGACGTGGCGCGACTGAGCTCGGACCAAAGTGCGCCCAAAACGGGCGACGTGCCGTGCCTGACGTCGAAGGGGTGGTGCTTCCAGGGGTAAGACGTGGGGGCTGCCCGGGCGCGATGCGCTCAGGCAGCCGCTCGATCACGCATGCGCAGGCGGCGCGCGCGGATGAGAAGACGCCCACACGAAGAGGGGGCGCGG
>NZ_JBNCAR010000026.1:0-53032 GCF_051280715.1 Thauera sp. AutoDN2
TGTATTCCTGTTTCGGGATGCGCTTCATGTCGTTCTTCCTGTCTTTGCGTCGATCGTACGACGACTACGTTGGAAGACGAAATCCGTGGGGCAGCTCAGCCGCGAGTCGAACCGATCTTGCCGTGGATTCTCAAGCCGATGCCGGGTTTGCCACTGGATCTCGAAGCTGTCCCTCAGGCCCGGCGCGTGGGCGAGTTGGTCGGCAAGACGATGACCCGCATCGACATCGAACTCGACGACCCCGAGTATCTCTTCGCGCCGATGGTGCGGGGGGTACCCACATCGGGATGAGGAGCGCTCGGACGGCAGCGTCTGGTGTGCGGGGTTTCTGCGCGGGATCGCGCACGCGTGGGACCGCTGGGGGCCTTTGTGCGATGCGCCCGACATACAGACCCTGCTGTGGCCGGTCCATCAACTCGCCGCCGCGCCCCAGGAGCCCGCGCTCGAGGTCGATCAGAGGTTTCGCCATGCCGTGCCGAACAGGCCGCTGAGCCCGACACAGTGTGAGGCCCTCACCGATGTGCTGCCTCAAACTTTGGAGGCCATTGCCGACCGGATCACCGAGCATGAGGTCAGGAGCGCGATGGCGGCGATGGCGCGCGGGGAGGAGACTCCGGCGTGGCAGGAGGACGCGCCCTGTCCGTGTGGGAGCGGACGAGGCTTTTCGGTGTGCTGCGGCGGGAGCCGGGTGCTGCACTGAAGCGGCCTGGATGCCCGCTGGGAGTAAGCCCGATCCCGCATCACCTGACGACATCGTGGCCATGTGTTTGCAGAATCATGCTCCCGCGTCACAATACCCCCGGGTCCAGGGCCTTCATTGCCCCCCCTCTTACTCATGAGCGAAACCGGTTCGGCTTGAACCGGACGTGTTCGCTCATCCCTATTTCACGTAAGAGGAGTCGGACCATGTACAAGATCAAAGCCATGCCAGAGCGGGTGTGCATCTGCGACCGCTGCGGGCGCGTGATGCGCACGGAAGACCACGACGAGAACCAGGAACGGATTTCCATCGACTTCACGGCCGGCTACGGCAGTGTTTTCGGTGACGGCAATCGGGTCCAGGCCGATCTGTGCCAATACTGCGTCAGGAAAGTACTCGGGCGCTGGCTGCGCGTGACCGAACCCACTCCGCAGACACCCCATCGGGCCTTTCAGCCGCATCAGCACCCGGACTGGCACCGCCGCCGCTTGAGCAGGCCCGGCGTACGCAGCTTCTTGTCGGGGCTTGAAAACGACGGCTGAGAAAGCGCGTTCCAACTTCGCGACCACACCGACCTCTGCCCTGCCGACGATGTGCATGAGGGGGTGTGGTGTTCGATTGTTCGAAGCCCCCCGGCACACACATCCCCGGCCATGATCAGGGGGAGAGACCGTGTGCGCCACGCTCACGCTGGACGACGCGTTGCTGACCACGTTTCTGCTCCTCGGTCCCCGCCCGTGCCGACCCGTTGGTATGGACCGGTCAATCTGTGAGAATGCGACGTCTCTCCCACTTTGCAGTCACCATGGTCACATCCGAGCGAATCCCCAAAGTGATGGCCGAGAAGTTCGCCGCCATCACCGCACTGACTGACGCGTTCTGCGCACAGTACCTCAACGAGGAATATCGTCAGATGATCCACCGCGTCGTCGGTGCGCTCGCCCGCAAGCGTCCTTCGCCGCTGTCGAGCGGCAAGGAGAGCGTCTGGGCGGCGGCGGCCGTGCATGCGGTCGGCCGGGTGAATTTCCTCGACGATGCCTCTCAGACGCCGCACTGCAAGCCGAAGGCCATCTATGCGTTCTTCGGGATCGCCGAGAGCACCGGGCAGAACAAGTCGAAGGCGATCCGGGATGCGCTGAAGATGGGGCCGTTTTCACACGAATGGACCCTACCCAGCCGCCTCGCAGACAACCCGATGGTGTGGATACTGCAGGTCAATGGCCTGATGATGGACATTCGCACCGCGCCGCTCGAACTGCAGCGCCTTGCCTACGAGAAAGGCCTGATTCCCTTCATTCCTGCGGAACAGGGAGAGACGCCCGATTGAGTCAAGTCTCGGCCGACGCCGTGGCGAAAGCGCGCCCCCGTCTGCATCATCGCAAGGCCTTCAGATCAATGCTTCAAGGCCTTTGCGCTCAAGCAGGTTGAGCAGTTTTTGTGATGGACCACTGGGGTGCTTGCCGCCCAACTCCCACTGGCGCACCGCTGACGGACTCGTGTTGAGCAGCGACGCCAGGACGGTCTGGCTGATCTGATAGCGGTCGCGAAGGGACCGAATCTTCTGGGCGTCATAGTCGGGAATCGGGTCCAGACACAACGCGTCGTATTTGCGCATCTTGCGTTGGTCGATAAAGCCCAACCGGCTCAGATCCGCCGCCGTCTCGTGCACAGCCTCCAGGATTCGGCTCTTAGCCTTCGTCTTTGTCGTCATCGCAACCACCGCCGAGATCCGCGTCGATCAGCCCCTGAGCCATCTCGCGTACTGCGCCACACAGGGCCTCGTCAGTCAGTTCTGTCTTTCGCATCCAGCGGCTGAAGTGGCGAGTTTTGAAGACGCGATTCATCGTTGAACTATCACACTTGGTGATGGGTATCAGAAGGCTCTCTGAGCGTCGTCTCAAGCGCGAGTGTGCCCAGCATGCAGGCCATCCCCGCCAGGTGACCCAGCCCGCTACCATTCGGCTCGGTGAGCTGGATACCCAGCCACTTGGCGTAGCTCGACGCCTTGGCGAGTGAGGGTGGGCCGATGCGGCGGATGCGTACGGGAAGCTGAGCCTTGAGCGTGGAAGGAACCCAGGCCGGAGGACGGGCTTGGCCGTCCTGGGTGCGCAGCACGCACTGAAACTCCGACTCCTTGATCCCGAGTTCGCCCAGGAACTGGATATAGCTTGCGAGCGCATCGCCATGCTGGGGCCCGGTGAACACGACATCATGCTTCTGGCGATTGAAGTGCTTCAGGTGAAGTTGCAGGCCAGCACGGCACAACGCCGGTGATTTGCGTGCGAGCACCGCCAGACGCGCTTCGAAACTGGCCAGAAACGCGAGCTCGGCTGGCAAGCGCGGCCGGGGCAGCTTGGGCACGTTCGTGTCCGTGAGCGCAAGCCCCAGCAAGGGGGCATAGACCGGTGCTTGTGCGAGGATCGAGGCCACAGCGGCTGGCGCCATCTGCAACTGCTCGGCAATCTGGGCCTGTGAGAGGTCGGGCAACGCGGCCAGATGCAGGACGGCCCGGACCTTGTCGAGTGCGAGCCAGTGCGCGCTCAGGTGGGGTGGCGGTGCCTTGGGGCGCCCTCGGGGACGCTGGCAGGGGGCAGGCACCATGGGCGCCGTCGGCTCGATGGGTTCCTCGACTAAGGGCGCCGGCAACTGGGGTAGTCGCGCCAGCGTGCGCGCGACCAGTGCCAGTGCAGACGACTCGAGGTAGCGCATCGCCGTGCTCAAGGGCAGACCCGATGCGGCGGCGAGCACAGTGTTGGGCAGCGCACGCAGTTCGCGATCGGTGAGGGCGGCCATCACGATCTCGGTGCCATGGATATAGTGTCCCATCGACACGGTGGGGCTCGAATGCCCGAGCAGCCGCGCGACGGCAAAGCCATACACTCGGCTCGGCGCGCTGACATGGCCGAGCAACAGCAGGCGCGCTCGACGCCCGTTCGCAAGCCAGCGCGCGGTGGCGGGGTGCGCTGCGAAGAATTCCGGGATTTCGGGGGCGTCGGGTGCGCGAAGACGCAGCATCGTCCACGTCGCAAACGCGTGCCGCAAGTGGTGAATGAACAGCAGCCGGTCTCCGGTGGCGCGGCGCAGCGCCGCATAGACACGGTCCGAGATGCCCTCGTAGGACACACTGGTGCGGCCCGTCTTGACGCTCGCCAGGAGCAACGCGGAGCGTGTCACCCCCGATTCGACCGCGGCCGCATCTTCTGCTTGTCGCCTGCGAACCCAGGCTCTCAGCATCGTGCGCTCGCCCGGTGCAAGCAAGGCGTGAGCAGGGAGGATCCGTTTCGAGTTCTCGGTTTTGAGGCGATGGCCGGGATAGTCGCGGACCAGCACCGTGAGGCCGCGGCCGTGCAGGTGGACGTCCTCGATGCGCAGCCCGAAGATCTCCATCGCACGCAGACCCAGCCGAAACGCCATCATCAGGACGAGCTTGGCGATGCGCACGAGGTCGGGTGCAACCCCGCGGGCGAGTTCCTGATCCAGGCACGATTGCGCTGCCCAGTACTCGTCGATGGTGACCAGGTTGGCGTCGACCGGCATCAAATGGGCGTCATCACCGAGCACGAGGTCCAGCCGCTGGATGTGGGGCAAACCATGTTTGCGCACGAGGTAAGCGTGAAACTCGCGCAGGCCCGTCTTGAGTGCGAGCCGGGCCGACTCGATGTCGCACTCGTTGCTGATCTCTGCGTAGAGAGCCTGCAGGTCCTCGAGCGGCATCTGTATCGGATCGGCCGACCCCAGATGAGACAGCAAGCGGCGAAGAGACTCGGTCACCCGGTGACGAACTGTTGATAGGGCCAGCGGCTTACCGGTCGCGCTGTTGCCTTCGACGAGGAACTGGATGAAACCGAGATAGCAACGGGCGAGTGGCTCGTGCGGGTGACGCGCCATCAGGGCAGTGATGGCCGCGAGGGCCGTCGAGTGCTGATCGGTTTCCAGAGCGGCCAGCGCAGGCTCGAGCCACGGATACATGATCGACAGATTCTCTAGCAGGTCCGCGTAGTCGGCGTCTGCGTCTTCGGGTGAGACGTACGCGCTGGATCGCAGCCGCGCCGCGAGTGAGGACTGCGAAGCGCCAAAAATCTGCTGCCAGCTTCGGCGGTGAATCGCATGCGCTGGGAGCGCGCGTGTCATCACGCCGACGTCGAGCGAGGACGCATGAGCCCGCCACCAGGTGCTGGCGGATTCGATCAGGTCCTTGACCCCGGTCGGCTGTCGTTCGCGCGAGAGGCCTTGCGCGGTGAGGAAGCGCCGGATAGCGACCTGAGCCTTCAGAGCAGAGGGTGGCGCTGAAGCCGCCACGCCGGCCTGACGCTCGATGAGGCGGATGAGCAGAAGCGCGGTCAGTGCATCCGGAAACCAGCGCTGCAGATGCAGGTTCCCGAGTCCCTGGTGGGGGAGGTCGAACTCGAGGTAGCAGCGGGGGACGGTGCCGTGGAACCGGCCGCCTTGGCTGATGTGTTCGATCAGCCGGTTGAGCTTGACTGAATCGAGCAGCGCGCCGTGCAAGACCGCCGAAAGGAGGGTTGCGCCCCAGACTTGAAGGGGATCAATCGGGTTGCTACCGAGTGATTCGATCCCGCGATGAAGTGCTTCGCGCCATGCCGCGGTGCGCGCCGCGGCGGCCATGCTCGGTTCAGAAAACGGGCTGGGCGTGCTGGGCAGGGTCGCCGGTAGTCGTGTCTCGCCGACGCTCACCCCCGCAGTTCGCAGATTCCGGATGACCAGATACAGGATGCGAAGCCAGTCGGCCGCCTCAGCGCTTTGCAGCTCTTGTGTGCGGATACGGCTGACAATGCGCGCTTCGAGCGTTCGCGCGCTTGCGAAGTCGGTCGCGGCGGTATCGTCCTGCGACTCGCGACCGCTCAACAGCCGTGCGTGCGGATTCTCGAGTTGCGCGAGGAATCGCTTGAGCCCGGGCATCCGCTGGCGCGTGCGCGGTGAGAGGCTCCGTTCCGTATCCGACCACGCCGTCTCCAGCGTTACATTCAGGTTCATCGACTAACCCCGCCGGTCGAGGTGGTGAAGGAGTCGGCTCTTGATCGGAACGAGCTCGAGCGCCTCGTGCAGGGACTGCAACGCCGGCATCAGCTGGGCGCGATGCAAGCCGTAATCAAAACTGGAGAACCTCCCAAACGGGGACTCGCCGTCGTTGAAGTGCCCCAGGAACGCGTCGATCACTTCGCCGGTGACGCCGCGGGCGAGAAGCTGCGTGCGCAGAAATGCGCGATGGAAGTTGGCCGGCAGTGGCGCGCCACGCGCGGCAAGCTGACCGGCGACCCACGTGGGCGTCAGCGGCGCGAGCCGGCGGCGTTCATCGAGCACGACGAAGGGCTGCCAGTCAGCAGCCTGTTTGCGATCGATCTGCGGCTGCAGCCGCTGGAGCAGGTTATCGACATGGTCGCGGTAGTTCTGCAACTGAAGGCACAGCGACGCATCAACGATTGCCAGCCGTGCGCGGCTGCTGCGTTCGTCATCCTTGTCTGACAGTGCCGCGTCGAATGCATGCACTGCGTCATCTTCGCCCGCGAGAAAGAGCGTATTCGCGCGCGGGCTCGTCAGCGCGCGCATGCTAGTCGAGAGGGCCGAGTAGAGCCATGTGTAGAGGGTGTAACTCGCGTGATACGCAACGAGCAGTGCGCCAAACAGCGGCGTGCGGCGGGAGGTGCGGATCTCGGCGCTGAGGGTCCTGAGCAGGTCATGGACGACCCCGAGCGGTGCGACGAACCGGGCGCCGACCCTCATTCCCTGATCGCTCGTGATGGCCTCAGCGGGCACGCGTGGCAAGGCGGTTGCGGGTGTAATGCCGAGCTGCCGTGCGAGTCGATGACTGGCGCGCCCGTGCAAGCGAATGAGCGTATCGACACGATATTGGGTATAGAACATGCGCGGCTCATCGCTGCGGTCGGTCTCCGCGCAGAGCAGCCACGTGGCAGGGGCATCGGCGCCGAGGCTGCGTAGAAGGGTTGGCAGGGCACGGGCGACGCGCACGGGGGTGAGTCGCTCGAGCCCAGGCGCGCTGAGCAACTGCATCACCGCCTGCTTTGCAGTGCTCGGTTCGATGCCGAACACGCGCTTGTTCGTTCGATGCTCGCTTCCCAGAAAGCGTGTTAGCAGGACGCCGATACCCAAGCAGTCGGGTAGCAACAAACCGGGGGCCAATGGTGGCTCTTGCATCTTGCTCAGTGCCTCGGGCAAATCGGTCTTGTAGCTGGGCCCGATGGCTGGAATCCAGAACCCTCTAGTGAGCACCGCAGGCGCGCCCAGGGCGGCACCGAGCCCTGCTCCTGCGTTGAGAATGAGCGTGGTGTGTTCAGTTCTTAGCGACAGTTGCTCAGAGGGTTCCATCACCTCGAATCGCAACTCCCGCACCCGGCGCAGGGGTTGGCCGAGCGCAAGCATCGTGAGCAGGATCAGCGCGCCGATACACTCAAGCCTTGCTTGGGCCCGGTTTTTTGCGTTTCCGGCCAAGTGACGCTCGACGCGCCGCAATAGAAACCCATGGAGCGTGCGCAGTTCAACCGGGGTGGGTGTCGCATAAAAGAAAGGCAGCGGCTGTGCTTGCATCTCGATTGCAAGCTGCTGTCTGCGCAACTCAGCGAGCTTGGTGCCGATTTCCTGGCTGGCATAAAGCTGAAGCGTCGGCTCAAGGGATTCGGCGGGCGAGAGCCCTGCGGCTTCCAGCGCGCTCGTCTCTTCGTCTTCTTCAAGTCCGATGTCGATAAAAACCGTCGTCGCCTCAAAATGGGCAAAGTCGTCGAGATCTTCATCGAAGTCGGGTGCCTGCTGATGCTGCATAAAGACGCCGGCGACATCAGGCAGATTCACATATCCGGGCCGACGCTGTCGCCCGCCCGTGTTGTAGCGTTCGGAGCGTGCGCGACGGTACAGCCGGAACACGACACCCTGCGTCAACAGGTTGGCGTATCGCGCGAAGTAGCGTTTGAGGGAGCCGAGGTAACGACCGATCCGGTCGGGTTTGCCGTCCGCGCCCTCCCAGGCTGAGAGGTCGATGCCAGCCATGGCTTTCGCATAGTCCTGCGCCGTTTGCACCTCCGGCAGAAGCGACACGACTTGGTCATGCTCAGCCAGGCTCAGTTCGCGAATCGCGAGCCCGACATCCGAGGTGGGGGACGGCGCGATCGGCCATTCGCGCGGGCCGTCGTAGTGTTCGAAGTGCTCGAGTCCGGCGTATCCAGTCCCCGCCCGGGTCTGGTCATAGGTAAAGCGAGCCTGCATGTAACTCGCGAGGGTTTGCAGCTGAAGCTGAAAATACCGGAGCGCGGCGATCGGACGGCGCTCATCCGGTGGGTAGTCGAGCGCTGCATGATGGCAATTCCATAACGCAGCGACGAGGCCGTGACGTGATACGCCGTGACGCAACAGCGGATGGTCGTGCTCGTGCTGGGGTTTGCGGTCCAGGAGCGCCAGTGCGGGGGCTTGGGAGAGCGCGGAGCGTCGCTCGCTGATCCAACGGCACAGCTCGATCCATTGAGGCAATTCGTCCAGCAGCGCGTGCTCCCGAAAAATGCCGGGCAGTGATTGCGCCGATGCGAGCAACGCCCCCACATGCTCGAAAACTTGCGCGTGCGCGACCAAATCAGGGTGGGCATTGATGAGCCAGAGCAGCCGGCGCAGCGCCATCGGATCGAACCCGGCATCGGTACAGGCCGCGATCAGACTCTGGTGCGCTGGGGCCTGGACGGGGGCGCTGAACTTCACAGAGCGGGTTCGCTGTCGGGTTCATCGAACCCCTGTCGCTTCTGTCGCGGCAGGACTGCATCCAGGCTGTAGCCCGTGGCGATGGCAAAGCGCTTGGCGCTGGCAGGGCCGTATGTCTTCGTCTTGGGATCGGTTTCCGCGATCGCAATGAAGCCTGCCTCCGCGATTGCCTGATGCAGGCAATAGAGCTGGTGTGGAAGATGCGGGCGCGTGCGGGCCAGGGCGTGATGGATGATCAGGTCAGCCGCCAGGATCTGGAGCTTTTGCGCCTTACGCAGACGGCCGCTTTTGATCCGGAGCACCACCACGGCATCCTCCGGGCCGTACAGCTGCTGCGCGAGCCAGTACGCACGACCTGCGCCCAGGACATCGTAGCCCTCCTTGCGCCGGATCACGGTCATCGGGTTCATCGCGTAAGCGAGTTCCAGGAGTGCTCGATCGTGATGGCGAACCGCAAAACCGAAGTCCGGAACCACCCAGTGCTGCTCCATGAACGCTGCAAGGTCTGCGTCCAGCCCGAGTATCTCGGCGAAAGGGAGGGTGATGTGCTCCATCGCCGGCAGTGCAGGGGAGGTCGCGCTTGATTGGGTCATATCCGTGAGGCGCCGAGCTGGGACGGTCAGTATGCGGTGTGAGGGGGCTGGCGCCCTCTCGACTACGTTGTCGTGGCCTTGCGCGGCCGCCCTCCAAGCCGTCCGTTGGCGCGCGCCGCGGCCGCCTTGGCTTCCGAGGTCTGGCGTCCCCCGGCTCGCCCTGCTTCTGCGCTCATCCAGCGGCGGGAGCCGAGCATGCCTTCAAGCAGGGCAGGCAGGTAGAGATCGGCATCGAGCTGCGGGAAGTGCAGGCCGAGCCCTGAGGGGCTGATCTCGATTTCGCTCAGCGCTTGCGGTGCAGCCTGGCCGAGGCCCTCGGCCAAGCGAGGCTCGAACGACACCTCCAGCCCGGAGCTCAGCACGATCACGACGCGGCCACGAAGCGCATCAAAATGCGCCTCGGTCGCCACGGGGCCTTTTGCGCGGCGGTCTTGTCCGCGGCGGTTGGCCCGCTCGAATTCGGTCTCAGAAATCGTCATGAAGGTGCTCCCATTCATCACACAGCTTGCCCAACGCCTTCGTCAGGGCGGCGCTGAATTCGCTCAGGTCCTTTCGGGTGAAGCCGAAGTTCTCACGCAGCTCGGGCGGCCCGTCGGGACAACGAAGCTTGAAAACTGCCTCGCATCCACCCCCGATCACATGGACGTGGGCGGGGCGGTGATCGTTCGGATAGATCACAACCCGGGCGCTGGCGAGTCGCAGGATAGTAGGCATTATAGCAATTAACCCAAGCCACTTAGGTTTAATCCCTCGCGTGAGGGTAGGGGTCGTCTAGGTAGGACCATGTTACGTTTACATCTTAACCATATTTTTTGTATTTACTAGGGTTAGATCGTGGCCGGATGGTTTGTCAAATTTCGCCTGATGCCTGACGAAAGCCTTGTAGATACTGAATAAAGCCGATTGTGACCAAGGAAGACCTGGAGGCGCCGGTAGACTGGGCTAGACTCCGAAGGTGACCCATTTCCTTTTGTGCCCGGCGTAACGCACTGGGCCGCTTACTTGCGCCAGTAGTTGTTGGCGGCGGCGACGGTCTGGAAGTTGATCGCAATGACCTGTGAGGCCGCGGTCAGGGCTTCGGCGCTGTTGGCGTACTCGGGGCGCAGTTTGTGCAGCACTTCCGGGTCGGGCTGGGTGTATTTCACGCCGCGGCGGCTCAGGGTGATGGCCAGTTCATAGCCAGCCTGCGGGGTGGGGGTGATCAGTGTTTCAAGCCATTGGTCTGCCATGGTTCGGGCTCCTGTGAGGACGTTCGGGTATCGGGTCGATGCGGCTGCATCTTAGCGGAAAGTGCATTTTTTCCGCTGCACCTATTGCGCTTCTTGCGGGGTGGCCATGAGCTTGTCCGTGTCGAAGTCCTTGTAGCACAGCCGCTTCGGCAGCGCCTGTTGGTTCTCGGGCGGGTAATTTCGTACCCGCGCCCCATGTAGCGCGGAAGATCCAGGCTGGAGATCGTGTTCAGCGCCCGGGTGTCCCGTTTGGCGAGGCCGTCACAGGCATAGTGAGTTCGGACGCGAGCGTGAGCAGCAGCGCTGCGATCACGTTTCGGAGCCTGGGCGTTCCTTGGGGGTGAGAAGGGCTGAGGCCCTGTGCCTGCACCTTCTTCTCGCGCTGAAGAACGGCAGGGGTGTGGCCAGCCTGTTCGCCAATCGGCCGCTCACCGGCGCAGAAAGCGCAGCCAGGCCGCGATGTTGAGCAGCGTCATCAGCGATTGCCCGACGTAGGTCAGCGCGGCGGCCTCGAGGATCTTGCGCGCATGGGGCTGATCCGACGGGTGCAGGTAGCCGCCGCGCTCGAGCATCGGCAGCGCACGGCGGAAGCTGGCGTCGAACTCGGTCGGCAATGTCACCAGATGAACCACCGCAGCCAGGCCCATCGACAGCAGCCCCGCAAGCACGAAGAGTAGCCCGGGGGCGGGGTGACGGGTGAGGACGGTGATGACCGGCACCGCCACCATCATCATTGCGCCCAGGCGCTGGCCCTTGATGGCGAAGCGCACCAGGCGCTCGCGCAGTGCCAGCGGTGCGTAGCCTTCGGCGTGCTGCAGCGCGTGGCCAACCTCATGTGCGGCCACAGTGACGGCGGTCAGCGAGCGCTGGTGATAGGTATGCGCCGACAGGCGGACGGCGCGCGCCTCGGGGTCGTAGTGGTCGCCGGTCTCCGACTCTTCAACGCTGACCTGGGTGAGGCCGTGCTTGTCGAGCAGCAGGCGCGCGAGCACGGCGCCGCTGCCGTAATAGCGGTCGGCGGGCTCGCTGTAGCGCTGCAGCGTGCGCCGCACCCACCAGCCCGGCAGCCAGGCGGCGAGCATCAGGATCGGCACCAGCACGAACAGGATCGGGGACATGGCGGTCTCGGCGAAGTCGTCAGGCGTCTGACCATGTGCCGCCGCGAGCGTTTCGTGCGGGCCGTGCCGGCGCGGCTTGTGGCGCCTCTGCCATGTACGCGCTGGCCCGTGCGGCGAACGCAGCTCAACAGATTGCTGCCACCCGTGCCCCGATCGCCAGCGCCGCGGTCAGCCCCGGCGACTCGATTCCGTACAGGTGCACCAACCCCGGTACGCCATGCGCGGATGGACCGTCGATGCGGAAGTCGGCGTCCGCCTCGCCTGGGCCGACGATCTTCGGCCGCACGCCCGCGTAGGCGGGCTGCAGGCGGCCGTCGGCCAGCCCGGGCCACCAGCTACGGATGGCGGCGTAGAAGCGTTCGGCGCGCGCCGAGTCGACCTGGTAGTCCGGTTGCTCGATCCATTCCACGTCGGGCCCGAAGCGTGCCTGGCCGCCAAGGTCCAGGGTCAGATGCACGCCCAGCCCGCCCGCTTCGGGGACCGGGTAGATCAGGTGCGAGAACGGTGCGCGCCCGACGAGGCTGAAATACACCCCGCGTGCGTAAAAAGCCTGCGGTGCGTGCAGTGCAGCTGGGCCGGCGAGGGTATGGCCGAGCCGTGGTGCGTCCAGTCCGGCGGCGTTGATCACGCAGCGCGCACGCAGTTGCATTGGCGCGCTGCCGCCCACGTCCAGCACGATGCCGGTGCGGTCCGTCCGCCCGCCGCACACCGGGCTGGCCAGCGCCAGCACGGCGCCATGGCGTTCGGCGTCGGCCAGTAGCGCCTGCATCAGACCGTGGCTGTCAACGATGCCGGTGGACGGCGAGAGCAGACCGCCCGCGGCGTCGAGTTCGGGTTCCAGTGTGCGCACGTCTGCGGCGCCCAGCGGACGCAGATCATCCACGCCGTTTGCGCGCGCACGGGCGGCGATGGCTTCGAGCGCGGGCAACTGGGGCACGCGGCTGGCCACCACCAGCTTGCCGAGGCGGCGGTGGGCGATGCCGCGCTCCGCACAGTAGGCATACAGCGCCTTGCGACCGGCTACGCACAGCGTCGCCTTGAGCGAGCCGGGCGGATAGTACAGCCCGGCGTGGATGACCTCGCTGTTGCGCGCGCTGATGCCGCTGCCGAAGGCGGTCTCGCGCTCGAGCACGATCACCTCGCGCCCCGATTCTGCGAGGAACTTCGCGCATGCCAAGCCCACCACGCCGGCGCCGATCACCACCGCATCCACGTGCTCCATCATCTCCTTGCCCCTGCGGTACGGGTGGCCACTGCTCACACCAGGCCCAGCGCGCCCGCGGCGGCACCGACCAGGATCATCCAGATCGGCGCCAGCTTCGTCTTCAGCGTGGCCGCTGCGGTGAGTCCGATCAGCGCCAGCGCCCCGGCACGATGCGCGGGGTCGCCGATGAAAGGCAGCGCCAGCAGCCAGCCGGTGGCGAACACCAATCCCACCGTGACCGGCGCCAGCCCGGCGGTGAAGGCGCGCACCAGCGGTGTGTCGCGGCGCGTGGCGCCCCAGCGGCTCACACCGAGCGACAGCAGGGTCGAGGGCAGCAGGATACCCACCAGCGCCGCCACTGCCCCGGGAATGCCGGCCACCTGAAAACCGAGCACCGGCACGAACAGCACGTTCGGGCCCGGCGCCGCCTGGGCGAGCGCGATCGCGGTGGTGAAGTCGGCCTCGCCCAGCCAGCCGCGCTCCACCACGAGGTAGCGGTGCATCTCGGGCGCGGTCGACATCGCGCCCCCGATCGACAGCAGCGACAGCACCAGGAAGCGCAGGAAGAGTTCAAGCAGATCGGCCGCCGGCAGAGTGCTCACCATGTCCGGTCCTTGGCACGGGCGTGCGTATGGGCTCGCGCGATGCGCCAGCGGGCAAGCCCCCAGGCGGTGAGGCCCAGGCCGATCACGACCCAGGCGAGCGGCAGACGCAGGACCGCGATCGCGACCAGTGTCGTGAGCCCGAGCGCAGAGCACAGCGCCGGGCCGAGCACGTTGCCGCGCAGGGTGACGAGCATCTTCAGCGCCATGGCCAGAATCAGCCCGGCAGCGACGGCCCCCATGCCGCGCAGCGCGCCTGCCACGGCCGGATAGCGGGAGAGCTCCTGGTAGCTGGCAGCGAGCACGAGCACCACCAGCATCGGTGCGAGCAGCATGCCGGAAACCGCAGCCAGCGCACCGCGCCAGCCGAAGTAGCGGTCGCCGATCATCAGCGACAGGTTCACCACGTTGGGGCCGGGCAGCAACTGGGCGACGGCATAGAGTTCGATGAATTCGTGGCGGGTGAGCCAGGCGCGCCGGTCCACCAGCTCGCGCTGTGCAACGGCGAGCACGCCGCCGAAGCCCTGTAGCGCAAGCAGGCTGAAGGCGACGAACAGCGCGGTGAGCGAGGCGGGGCGTGCCAGGGTCGCTGTGGCGTCCGGCATCGCGGGCGTGGCGGCGGACCGGGTGCTGTGCTTCATGTCGCCTCCGTGCGCGCGTGTCGGGGGGCATGCAGCAGTCCAGGGTCCCGCGCCGCCGTGTGGTCCGACAGTGCAACATCGTGGTCCAGCAGGGCGGATGCGCTCGCATGCCAGTGCAGGTGGCCGTCGCCCAGACCATAGTCGGCGACCTTGAACAGCGTGCCGCCGATCTCCGCCGCGACATAGCCCATCAGGCTCAGGTGCGTGATCCGGCAGTGCAGGCGGGGTGTGTCGGCAAGCGGCTCGAAGCGCTGCGCCACCGCGGCCGTGGGCCAAGCATCGGCATACAGGCCGACGGTGACGTGGGGCACGTAGGGGCCCTGCGGGTGCGCAGCCTCGGCATGCAGGCAGCGGCGGAGGGTGGCGAGCGCAGTACCGTCGTCCTCCACGTGCAGGAAGGGCGCCGAGGAGAAGCTCTCCAGTCCGCCGATCTCGATGTCGAAGCCGCCCGGATTGGCCGTTTGCAATGCGGCAAGCTGCGCGGCGATCCGCTCGAAATCGAATTCGTCGTGTGCAGGGCGGCCGGACCTGGCCGGAAAGCCGCACAGCGCGAGCGTGACGTGCGGTTGGCGTGCGTAGCCGTCGAGCAGCAGGCCGGTCAGCGCGTGCTGCGCCGCGGCCACCCGTGCCCGCACTGCAGGGGTGTCCACGTCGAGCGCCCACAGCAGGTAGTGCGACCGGCCGCGTCGCCACGCGTGGAAGTCACGCCGCTCGTTGCGTATGGTGAAAGGCGTGGCGAGAAATTGTCGGCGCAGGAAGGCGGGGTCGGTCATCGGCCAGAATGCCCGGAGCGATGTGTATGCGCGCTCGGGGCAGCTAGAATTAAGACATGAACACGAATCCGATTGTCCCGGAAAACGACCCGGTCCGCATGTCCGACGCAGAGGGTTTCGCGCCGGTGCACAAGCCTTCCACGGTCGAGCGCGTGGCGGTGCGCGGCCTCGAGTATGCGGTGCGCCGCTGGGGGCCGGTGGATGCGCCGCAGCTCTTCCTGCTGCACGGCTGGATGGATTCCTCTCCCACCTTTCAGTTCGTGGTCGATGCGCTGCGCGAGGACTGGCAGATCATTGCCCCCGACTGGCGCGGATTCGGCGGCAGCACCTGGCTCGGGCACAGTTACTGGTTCCCCGACTACTATGCAGACCTCGATGCGCTGCTCGATCACTACTCGCCCGGGCGGCCAGCGCGCCTGGTCGGGCACAGCATGGGTGCGGCCGTGGCCGGGGCGTATGCAGGGCTGCGCCCGCCGCGGGTGGGGCAGCTGGTGATGATGGACTTCCTCGGCCTCAAGCCGCCCCCCGAGGCGGACGCGCCCCTGCTGCTCGGCAAGTGGCTCGACGCGCAGGCCCAGCCGCCGCGCCTGCCCACGCATGCGGACCATGCCGCGTTCGCGCGCCGGCTGTGCGCGGTCAATCCGCGCCTGAGGCCTGAGCGGGCCGAATTCCTCGCCCGCCACGTTGGCCGTGTGGCGGCGGATGGGCGGGTGGAGATGGCTTGTGATCCATGGCACAAGGTGCCTTCGCCCTTCGTGTATCGCATCGAGGACGCCATGGCGTGCTGGCGACAGGTCACCGCGCCGACCTTGATGCTGTTTGCCGGGCAGGGCTACGTTAACGATCGCTTCGGGGATGCGCCTGCCGAGCTTCGCCACCGCCTGGACTGCTTCGCCAAGCACCGGGTCGTCACCATCACCGATGCCGGGCACAACCTGCAGCACGACCAGCCCGAACAGGTGGCGGCCGCGCTGGAGGCCTTTTTGTCGCGCGCCTGAGGCCGGCGCGGCGGGAACGGCGTACCGGCGGCCGCTGTCTGTGCGGTGCGCGCCCTGCATGCTTCCCTTCGGCGCCAGGCTCATTGGAGGATTTTGATGTCGCAGCCCCCGGGTCCCACCCGTTTCGTCGCCAGTCACGCCGCGCACAACGACTGGCGCGTCGCGCTGCAGCGCGCGCTCGATACATTGCTGCACGATGCCCGGGTTGCGACCGTGCACGCCTTCGAGCGCACTGGCGAGACGCTCGAGTTCAGCCTCGGCCTGTGTTACCTCACCGATCATTTCGCGGTGGAGGCCGAGCACATCCTCGCGGCGCTGCAGCACCGCCTGCCGGGTGTGCACTGGGCTGGAACGGTGGGCGTGGGTGTGCTCGCAAGCGGCGCCGAGCATTTTGATGAAGCCGCACTGGCGCTGATGCTTGCGCCCTTGCCGCGGCGTAGCTTCCGCGTTTTTTCGGGGCGCCAGCCCCTGCGCGCCTACAGTGGCGACTTTCATCCGCATACTGCGCTGGTGCATGCCGATGGCCGCACGCCCGACCTGCAGGAGTTGCTCCCCGAGCTGGCCGAACGTACGACGGGAGGCTACCTTTTCGGTGGTCTAACCGCTTCGCGCGGGCGCAGTGTTCAGATCGCCGATGCGGTGTTCGATGGCGGCGGTCTGTCGGGCGTTGCTTTTGCTGCGGAGATCGGCGTGGTGTCGCGCGTGACGCAGGGCTGTCGCCCGATCGGCCCGCGCAGGGTGGTGAGCCGGGTGCAGGACAACCTCGTGCTTTCCCTCGATGGTCGTGCTGCGCTCGACTGCGCCATGGCCGACCTCGGCCTGCCGCCCGACATGGCCTTCGAGCCGGTGGCGCAGGCGCTGGCGAACACGCTTGCCGGGGTGCATCCGGCCGAGGACGACGGGGCGCAGGAAGAGGGGGATTTCGGTGCCGACATGCTCGTGCGTCACATTGTCGGCATGGACCCTGGGGCGGGACTGGTGGCGATCGCAGATGCGGACGCGGTGACGAAGGGGGCTTCGCTGGTGTTCTGCCGGCGTGACCCGCAAACCGCGCTCGCGGATCTGCAGCGCGCTGCACACGAGATCCGTGACGCCTTGGTCGACAGCGGCCGGGTCGCGCTGGGCGCGGTGTATGTAAGCTGTTCCGGCCGCGGCCAGCGCCATTTCGGCGCCCCGGCTGCCGAATCGGGCGTGATTCGCGATGTGCTGGGCGATTTGCCGATGGTGGGTTTCTTCGCCGGCGGTGAGATCGCCCGCAACCGGCTGTATGGTTACACCGGCGTGCTGACGGTATTCACCGCGCCTGCAGGCCGGTCTGGCGCACCAAGGTAGGGCGCCACCAGGCTGCCCACGTTCACCCGCGCCCGCAGCCGCGCGGCGAGCAGATACAGTCCGCCCAGCTTCCGGTGCAGGAACAGCGCGTCGGCTGGTGGGGTGTGCCAGAAGTCGCGCTCCATGCTCAGGGCGAGCCCGGCGTCGCGCAAGCGCAGCGCCAGGTCGCTGGTGCCGAAATCGTAGGGGCCGGCATGGCGCAAGGGTTCGCAGGCGGTGGAGAACAGGTCGATCACCGCTTCGCGCTGGGCGGCGTGGATATTGCCCTGGAAGTAGCCGATGGCCTCCGCCGCCTCGGCCATGGTTGCGCGGTCGCCGCCGATCGTCGCTGCGATCAAGCGGCGATAGGCCTCGACCACCGCTTCAGCGTAGGGCCGGGTGGCGCCGAAGTCGAGCAGCACCAGGCGCCCGCCTTCTGGCTCGAAGCGGTAGTTGGCGAAGTTGGGGTCGGTCTGGATCAGGCGGAATTCGAACAGCTCGCGGAACAGCAGCCCGATCAGGCGGCTTGCCAGGTGGTCGCGCACCGACTGGTCGGCGTCCGTGAGTGACTCCACCGCTACACCGTCCACCCAGCTCATCGCGAGAATGTCGCTGCGGGTCAGTGCGTCGACCGCGCGCGGTAGCACGAAGTCGGTCTCGCCTGCGAGCAGTCGGCCGAAGCGGTGCAGGTTCTCCGCCTCGCGCCGGTAGTCGGCTTCCTCGTGCAGCTGGCGCTTGGCTTCGGTGAGCAGTGGTTCGAGATCGAGCGATCTCGGTAGCAAGCCCGAGACGCGCAGCAAGGTCGCCACGTTGTCCACGTCGCTGTCGATGCTGCGGCGCACGCCCGGATACTGCAGCTTGATCGCCAGTTCCTGACCGTCGTGGGTGCGTGCCCGGTGCACCTGGCCGATCGAGGCCGCTGCGCAGGGGGTGAAGGAGAAGCGCTCGAAGCCTTGCTCCCAGCCCTTGCCCCAGTGCGTTTCAAGCACTTCGACCACCTGGCTCATCGGCATCGTGCGCGCGTCCTCGCGCAGGCGGGCGAGGATCCCGGTGAGCTCGGCCGGAAGCAGACTGCCGGCGTCCATCGACATCAGCTGACCGACCTTCATAGCCGCTCCGCGCAACTGTGCGAGCTGATCTGCGACGCGGCGCGCGTTGGCGGGGGTCAGGACCAGCTCGCGTGCCGTCGGGCGCTTGCCGGCGGCGAGCTGACGGGCCCCTTCGGCGAGCATGCCGCCCGCCACGCCGGTAGCGAGGCTGCCGAGGCGAGCAAGGCGCGATAGCCGGCCGCCGGGTACGGCGGTGCTTCGGGGGGTGGCTTCGGACTCGGTGGCGTTGGGGTTCATGAGGACCTTCATCGTGGGTGGGAGTACAGGGCCAGCTGGGTTCAGTATGGCCACTGCACGAATGCCCCGGCGACCAGCGCGATGCAGGCCACCGTGGTGAGCTGCAGCCGGAGTGGCAGGTACCACGCCGGGAGTCGCGCATGCCGGGCAAGGCGCCTGTCCTGCACATAATGCAGCACGAAGCCTGCCACGAGCAGGATTGCCGCATCGGCGGGCACGAGCAGCAATGCCGGCCAGGCGAGCAGCGAGGGCACCACGCTCCACAGCAGGGTGCGCGTGCGGCGGGTGTCGTCCAGTCCTGGGAGCGTCATGGCGAACCCCCAGTGCAGGGCGCACACGAAGCTGAGGATTACCGCGCCGTACGCGAACAGCGCATCGCTCCAGGTCAGGCCGTGGTTTGGGTCGAGCAGACTGGCGGGGGCCAGTATCACGAAGGGGACCAGGCCGGCATAGCCGAGCCGGTGGGCCGTGCTGCGAAGGGCGTCGGACGGAGCGTTCATGTGCGGTGACCGGTCGGGTTGCGTGGGTGCGGAGGAGGCGGACACGTTCCTGCGCGGAATCGGTTTGACGTGGACGAGGCGGTGACGTGCGCCACTAGATCACCTTCACGCGCCTCGATCGTTGCCGGATGCTAGCCGCGGGGACCTATGTTGTCCAGGACAAAAGGTGTATCTTTGGTGCGAGAAGAGACGATCCCAATCGCGGTCGTCAAATACCGTGGATGTGATCATGAAGCCTCCCTTGCATTACGCCGTGATCGGAGCCGGCATGGCCGGCCTGCGCTGCGCACGGGCACTTGTTGAAGCCGGTGTTCGCGTAACTGTCCTGGACAAGAGTCGTGGCCCATCGGGGCGCATGAGTACCCGCCGTGGTGAGGGCTGGGCCTGTGACCATGGCGCGCAGTACTTCACGGCGCGTGACCCGCTGTTCCAGGCCGAGGTGGCGCGCTGGCGGGCCGCCGGCGTTGCGGATGCCTGGCAGGCGCGGCTGACCGTGCTCGAGGCCGACGGCCGGCGCGCGGGCGGTGGCGACGAGGCTCGCTTCGTCGGCACGCCGCGCATGACGGCCCCGGCGCGCCTGCTGGCCGAAGGTCTGGACCTGCGCCTGCAGGCCACGGTGAATGCGCTGGACCGTTATCCGCACGGCTGGGAGCTCGCCAGCGCTGAGCGCGGGCTGATGCCCGAGGCCTTCGACGGCGTACTGCTCGCCGTGCCCGCGCCGCAGGCAGTACCGCTGCTGGGACCGGTGGTGCCGGCGCTCGCCGAGGTGGCTCGGGCCGCGCGCATGCAGGGCTGCTGGGCGTTGATGGCGCGCTTCGAGGCGCCGCTGGCGCTTGACTTCGACGCGGCCTTCGTCAATCACGGCCCGCTGCGCTGGATCGCGCGCGACAGCAGCAAGCCTGGGCGCGAGGGTCCGGAAACCTGGACGTTGCACGCGAGCGCCGAATGGAGCGAGACCCATCTCGAGGACAGCCCCGAGCAGGTGGCCGCGGCGCTGATCGCGGCCTTCCGCGCGCTCGGCGGCGAGGCGCCTCTGGCGTGGTCGGCGCACCGCTGGCGCTACGCGATCACCGAGTCGGCGGTTGAGGGCGGCTGCGTATGGGCGCCCGAGGACAGTATCGGTCTGTGCGGCGACTGGCTGAACGGCGGCCGCGTGGAAGGCGCCTGGCTGAGCTGCCACGCGCTGGCGCAGCGCGTGCTTGCGAGTGTGCGCGATGGACTTCAGCCTGGTCTGGTTCAAGCGTGATCTGCGCGTCGCCGATCATGGCGCGCTCGCCGCGGCGGCGCGCCAGGGTCCGGTGCTGTGCGTGGTCATCGTCGAGCCCACGCTGTGGGTGCAGCCGGATGCCGCGCGCCAGCACTACGAGTTCATGCTCGAGAGCGCACGCGAGCTGCACGCCGAGCTGCGCCGCGTCGGGGCCGTGCTGCCCGAGCCGTCGCGACTGCAGTTCGTGTCGCTGCCGGTGTCCTTGCAGCCGGGCGAGTGCGCGGCCTGGCCGCAGCAGGGCGCGGTCGTGGCGACGCGCGCGGCCAAGGCGCGCGTGCATGCGCTGCGGGCGGCCGTTCGCGTGGCGGAAGAAATGGGAACGGGTGTGGGACGAGGTGCGGTACTGCTCGGAGCGTTGCCGACGGAGTCGCCCAAGGGCGGAGCTGGGCTGATGGGTTCGGAGCTCGTGATCTTCTGGTTTCGCAACGATCTGCGCCTGGGGGACAACCTGGCGCTGGTCGAGGCGTGTGGGGCGGCTGGGCGGGTGCTGCCGGTGTATTGCCATGACCCGGCGGCCGAGGCGTCGACGCGCTGGGGCTTTGCGCGCCGAGGGCCGCATCGGAGTGCCTTCCTCGCTGCGGCACTGGCGGATCTGGATGAGGCGCTGCGTGCTCGGGGGAGCCGCTTGCTGCAGCTGCGTGGGGTGCCGGGCGCGGTTCTGCCCGCGCTGGCGCGGGCGCTGGGGGCGGAGCGGGTGGTGTGTGAGGCGATCGCCGCGCCGGAGGAAGAGGACGAGGTCGCGGCGCTGCGTGCGGCGGGGCTGCGGGTGAAGACGGTGTGGCAGTCGAGCCTGCTCGATCCGGCGGGGTTGCCGTTTGCGGTGGCGCATCTGCCGAAGGTGTTCACGGCCTTCCGCCAGGTGGTGGAGTCGGCGGGTGTGCTGCCGGCCGCGCCCCTGGCAGCGCCCGAGGCCTTGCCGCCTTGCCCGCCGCTCGCGTCGCTGGACGAGGCGCTCATCGCGGGCTGCGGCGATCGCAGCGAGCCCGTGGTGGAGGCGGGCGCCGAGCGTTTCGAGGAGGCGTCCTTCCCCTGGTGGCAGCCGGCGTTCGCCGGGGGCGAGCGGGCTGCGCTGGCGCATGTGGCGCGCTACTTCGCCGGCGATCTGCCGAGGTACTACAAGGCGACGCGCAACGGGCTGAGCGGGGTCGATTTCTCCAGCAAGCTCTCGCCCTGGCTGGCACTGGGGGCCTTGTCGCCGCGGGTGGCCCTTGCTGCGCTGCGCCGACACGAGGCCGAGCAGGGCGCAAGCGATGGGACCTACTGGCTGTGGTTCGAACTGCTGTGGCGGGACTACTTTCGTTTCCTACACCTTCAGCACGGCCGCAGGCTGTACCGGGCGCGCGGGTTGAACGAGGAGGCGCCGATGCCCGCGCACGACCCGGCGGCGTTCGCGGCGTGGTGCGAGGGGCGCACCGGGCACGCCTTCATCGACGGCGGCATGCGCGAGCTCGCGGCAACCGGCTGGCTGTCGAACCGGATGCGCCAGGTGGTTGCCAGCTACCTGATCTACGACCTGGGCTGCGACTGGCGCGCGGGCGCGGCGTGGTTCGAGGCGCAGCTGGTCGATTACGACGTCTACAGCAACCAGGGCAACTGGCTCTATATCGTCGGCCGCGGCACCGATCCGCGCGGCGGACGGCGCTTCGATCCGGACAAGCAGGCGGCCACATACGACGCCGACGGTGCCTACCGGGCGCGGTGGGCCGAGCCTGATCGGCGTGCTGGCGATTGAACGCGCGCGCCCGTCAGTCGCGAGCGTGCCGCGCGCAAGCCCTTCGATCTTGCCCGGGCCCCGCTCCGCGGCGACGGGCCACGCGTGCCGCCAATTGCGTGGCGGCCCTTTCCGGCGTTCAGCGTGAGCGGAATCCGCGCAAGCGCGAGAGCGCCGCAGGCGGCAGCGCGCCGAGCAGTGCGCCGGCCGACACCACCATGATGCCGACGATGGTGGTGAGGCCGAGCGCCTCGCCCAGGATCAGGAAGGCGCCCACGGCGGTGACGGCGGGCACCAGCGCCAGCATCATCGAGGCCTCGCTCGCGCCCACCTTCTGCACCGCGTAGCTGTAGAAGCCGCCGGCCACCAGCGCGGCGATCACGCCCTGGTACACGCCTTGCAGCGTGATCGCGCCCCAGCTCTGGGCGGCCAGATTGCCCGGCAGCCAGAGCAGATATACCGGCAGGTAGGCGAGCGCCGAGAATGTGGCGATTCCCAGCATCCCGTATTGCGGCTTGACCTGCCAGCGCCGCATCAGCAGGCCGAACACCGCCCAGCACAGCGCGGCAGCGAGGAAAAGCAGGTCGCCGACCCATTCACTTCCGTGCGCGGGCGCGAGCAGGCTCTCGAAGCCGATCAGCAGCAGGCCGGCGGTCGACAGCAACAGCGCGATAACGGTGGGGCGGGCGATGCGAAAGCCGCTCGTCACCGCCATGATCACGATGGTCCAGAACGGGATGCCACCATTGACGAACACCCCGGCGTGCGCGCTCGGCGCGAACGCGAAGCCGGAATAGACCAGGATGCCGTAGCCCAGCCCGGCCACCGCCGCGAGCACCATGTGGCGCGGCCAGTCCCGGCGCGGCACGAAATACAGGTAGAGCGGGAGCGCGATTGCGCCCGATACGCCGAAGCGCAGCGCGGCGATGTCGAAGGGCGTGAAGCTGGCGGTGGCGCCGAAGCGCGACACGATGTTGAAGCCGGACCAGAACACCACCACGGCGAGCGCGGCGAGCAGGCCGCGGACGGCGTCGGCGTGGGAGGGGTGGTTGTGGGGCAATTTGGGTCCGTGGAGCGTCGGGGGTGCGACTGTAACCGTTCGTTCGCCGGCAGCACAGTGCGTATCGGCGCTGACAGGGTGTGATCGGGCTGAGAGGGGCCTGTGGCCGGCGTGGCCTGGATGGTCAGAGCATCAGAATCGGCAGCCTTCTCACCGCCTTGATCAGGATCTTGTAGATGTCCAGGTCGAAGGTCGGGCGGCCGGACTCCAGAATGCTGGCGAGCATGGCTTCGTCGGTGGCGGTGCCGAGCCAGCGCCAGCCGTCGATGACGTGGAGTGCCTCGCCCTCGCGCAGGCCGATCGGGCCGGGCCAGGTCCAGTGCTCGACCTTGAGCGTGTGCAGGGCCTCGATCAGGCGCAGGGCGTGGGCCTGGGGGGATTCGCCGCCGTGGCAGGCACCGCGGCAGCGCTTCAACTGGAAGCCGAAGCAGCGCGCGCCCTGGGGTTTTTTTTCCAGGCCGAGCAGGGGTGGGCACAGGGCGTGGTCGCGCGCGAGGGCGCGCAGGCGGTTTGTCGCCTCGCGGCGGGTGCGGAAGAAGCCGTAGAGGTCGTCGCGGCGGCCGAAGTCGAGGTCGGCGGCGTGCACCAGCTCGAGCCGCCAGTCGCCGACGATGTCGGTGGCGAGGCGCCAGGTGCACAGCTCGCGGTTGCGGCGCAGCTGGCGGTTGTGGGTGGGCTGCAGGCGCTTGATGAGGCGGGCTTCCTCCAGCAGCGCGCCGATCTCGCCAGCGGTCTCGATCCACTCGATGTGGCGCACCTGCTGGGAGAGGCTCAGCTCGCGGTCGCTCTGGTGGTCGGCAGCGAAGTGCGACAGCACGCGGCTGCGCAGACGGGTGCTCTTGCCGATGTAGAGCGGCAGCTCGCCATCGGTCTCGCCGCCGCGTTCGCCGTAGAACAGATACACGCCGGGCGTTTCGGGCAGGCCGGCGATCTGTTCGGGGTCGAGGTGGGGCGGCAGGCTGGGGTGGCCGTGGTCGAAGCACGCGTTGTGGGCGACGAAAAGGCGGCCGTCGAGGCGGTTGAAGACCTCGTCGGCGATGTCGGCAAAGCGCGGCGCCGCCGGTGGTCTCGATGTCGACGAAGGCGAGGCCGCCGGGCGTATGGCAGGGAAAGGCGTTCAAGGTACGCGGGAGGAAGGCGCTGTGGGCACGGGCTTGCCGTTGCCATTCCGGCGGGGCGCGGTCGATCCGGCCGCGCTGCGGGTACTACTTCAGCGCACGCCGAAACCGGCGTCCTCGATGGCCTGGTGGATGTCGGACTCGGACACGAGGGCGCCGTGCTCGATGCTTGCGGCGCCGGTGTCGAGCGCGATCTCGAGATAGCCGATGCCGGGCAGGTCCTGGATGGCGTTGGTCACGAGGCGAAGGCACTGCTCGTCGCGCATGCCGGTGATGGTGAGGGTGGTGGTCTGCATGGTGCGAATCCGACTGTGAGGAATGAACTGGGTTCCCCACATCTTGTCTGTGGCGGTCGGCGGCGGCAAGGCCGCCGACAGGCCGCCTGGGGGTCAGGCTGACGTGCCTGCCGCCGAATCCGCGGTGTGGTGCGCGAGTTGGCGTCGATACAGATCGGCGAGGCGTGCGGCCATCATCTGGTCGCCCCACTCGGCGGCGTGGAGGCGCGCTGCGGCGGCGAGCTGTCTGCGCAGCCGGAGGTCGGCGAGCACCGCTTCGACTTCGGCTGCGAAGCCTGCCGGGTGATCGGGCGCGGTCCGTGTGCCGCGTTGGGGGGAGAGGATGTCGGTGGTGCCCATCGAGGCCAGCGCCACCACCGGCAGCCCCGCAGCCATCGCTTCGAGCAGGACCAGGCCCTGGGTTTCGGTGCGCGAGGCGAACACGAACACGTCGGCAGCGGCGTAGCAGTCGGGCAGCCGCTTGCGGCGCTCGAGATAGCCGACAAAGCGCACCGTGCGTGCGAGCCCGTCGCGCAGCACGCGCTGTTGCAGGCTTGGCGCGGCCGGGCCTTCGCCGGCGATGACGAGCACGAAGCCCGGGTGCCGGGCGCGGAGCAGGGCGGCAACTTCAAGCAGGAAGCCGATGTTCTTCTCGTGCGCGACGCGTCCGATGTAGAGCGCCATCGGGGCGTGCTCGGGGATGTCGTACAGACGGCGGAAGTGAAGCCCGTCGCCGGCAGCGAAATCGCGCACCGGAACGCCCGTGGGCAGGATCTCCATCGGCGTATGAACGCCGTAGCCGGCGAGCCGCTCGTGCATCGCGGTAGAAGGCACGACCACGCTGTCGACCGCGTTGCACTGGGCGCGGGACACGCGCCGTGCCAGCGCGCGCAAGGCGCCAGCGGGCAGGAAGGGGGCGTAGTGGTGCAGGTACTCCTCGAAGAAGGTGTGATAGGTCAGCAGCACCGGGCGGGCGTGGGCACGTGCGGCGCGCAGGCCGGCGCGGTGGGCGGCAAAGGGGGTCTGGATGTGCACAAGATCGCAGCCGGCTGCCTCGCGCAGCGCGGCCTTGTGCATTGCGCCAGCGCGAACCAGCCGGTCTTCCGGGTCGAAGGGCAGGCGCAGGCCGGGGATGCGCACGATCCCCGGGGCTTCGGCTTCGTTGCCGTAGCGTGGCGCGATCAGGCGCACCTCGACGCCGAAGGCGGAAAGGGCGTTGCGGAAGGTCGCGATCGACGTGGAGACGCCATTCACCCGCGGAAAGAAGACGTCGGAAATCATCAATACCCGGATCATGAGTGCAGCATGCGCGGCACGTGTTACCGGGCAGTGAATTGCACAGGGTGTGATCTCGTCGACACGGTTCGCGGCGTATCGGTGCGACAATGGAATTTTTAATGCCCGGGTCGTGGCGGGCCGGCCGTTGCCACCGGGTTCCGGGCCACACCGCACCTTCTGTCCGTCAAATGAATCACCCAGAATCCATCGACTCCCTTGTCGACGAGCGTCTCCCCTTCCCCTACGCGAAGGAAGTGCGCGTCGGCAACGTCATCTGTCGTGACCTGCTCGAATGCAGCCCGGATGTTCCGCTGCACGAGGCCGCGCGTCGCATGAGCGAGCGCCGTGTCGGCTCCATCCTGGTGGTCGAAGGCGACGCCGTGCTGGGAATCTGGACCGAGCGCGATGCGCTTGCGGTGGATTTCGACGACCCCGAGACCTTCGAGCTCGCCGTGGGCGCGGTCATGAACGCTCCGGTGCGCACGGTATCCGAGGCGGTGCCGCTGCATGATCTCGCGGTGCGCTTTCGTGAGGAGCACCTGCGCCATCTGCTGGTGGTGGATGAGGACGGGCGCCGCATCGGCATCGTTTCGCAGTCCGACGTGGTGCTGAACCAGGGCATCGAGCACTACCTGAAGCTGCGCCGGATCGACTCCCTGCTCAAGGGCAGGCTCAGCGCGCTGCCGGCCTCTGCCGGCCTGGGAGAGGCGGCGCGCTGCATGCGCGAGGCCGGGCTCGATGCGGTGGCGGTGGATTTTGGCGAGCAGGCCGGCGATAGTGCCGAGGGGCGGTATGGCATCCTCACCGAGCGCGACGTGACCCGCCTCGTCGCGAGCCGCGTGAGCGATTGTCCGCTGGGTGAGCTTGCCACCCGGCCTCTGGTGGTCTGCGCCGACACCGAAAGCCTGTACCGGGTGCGTGCCCGGCTCGCCGAACGGCGCATCCGGCATATCGGCGTGCTCGGTGCCGATGGCGCGCTGATTGACCTGATCAGCTTCAAGGATATTCTCAGTGGCATGGAGCTGGCGTACGTGCACGAGCTGCAGCACGCGCTGCGCGCACGCGACCAGGCGCTGAGCAGCTCCCAGCGCAACCTGTATCTGGCAGAGAAAGTCATCGAAAGCTCGCTCGAGGGCATTCTGGTGACCGACGCGGACGCCCGCATCCTGTCGGTGAACCCCGCCTTCACGCGCATGACCGGGTATACCGCGGAAGAGGTCATCGGGCTCAACCCCTCGCTGCTGAACTCTGGCCGACAGAGCCCCGCCTTCTATGCGCGCATGTGGGAGAGCCTGCTGCAGGAGGGCCAGTGGCAGGGCGAGGTGTGGAACCGGCGCAAGAGTGGCGAGGTAAGCCCGCAGTTGCTGCACATCACCGCGATCCGCGACCGAGAGGGGCAGCTGACGCACTACGCCGCGCTGTTCACCGACATCAGCCGGCTCAAGGAGACCGAGGCGCGCATCCGCGACCTGGCCTATTACGACCCGCTCACCGGCTTGCCCAACCGCCGCCTGCTCGAAGACCGCCTGCAGGTGGAACTGGCGCATGCCGCGCGGTTGCGCTGCCGGCTGGCGGTGATGTTCGTGGACCTCGACCGCTTCAAGCGTATCAACGACAGCCTTGGCCACGAAGTCGGCGACCGGCTGCTGGTCGAGATCTCGCAGCGCCTGCGCGGCAGTCTGCGCGAGGATGATACGGTGGCGCGCATGGGGGGGGACGAGTTCCTCGTCATTCTCAACAACCTCGCCGGGCCGGACGAGGCCGCGATGATGGCGCGCCGGCTGGTGGGCGCCCTGCGTCGCCCGGTCCAGATCGAGGGCCGTGAGCTTGTGGTAACGACCAGCCTGGGGATCAGCATCTACCCGGACGATTCGCAGGATGCCAACACCCTCATCAAGTACGCGGACGTTGCGATGTACCGCGCCAAGGATGAGGGGCGCAACAGCTTCCAGCTCTTCGAGCCGGCGATGAATGCGCGCAGTCTGGAGCACCTCGCGCTCGAGACCGCCTTGCACCGTGCGCTACCACGCAACGAGTTGCTGCTGCATTTCCAGCCGCTGGTGGAGCCGGCCACGGGCAGGCCGGAGGCGGTAGAGGCGCTGCTGCGCTGGCAGCACCCCGACCTGGACCTGGTGTCGCCCGCCGATTTCATTCCGCTCGCCGAAGACACCGGGCTGATCGTGCCGATCGGCGAATGGGTGTTGCGCAACGCGTGTGAGCGTCACCGCGAATGGCGCGAGTCCGGCGGCGGATCGCTGCGCATGATGGTCAACATCTCGGCGCGCCAGTTTCGTGATGAGGGGTTCGTGGCGATGGTGGGCAGCGTCATCGCCGAAACCGGCATGCCGCCGGAGTGCCTGACCCTCGAGCTGACCGAGAGCATGCTGATGGATGCCACTGACCGTGCGATCGCCCGCCTGGAGCAGCTGCGTGCGCTGGGCGTGGGGTTGGCGATCGACGATTTCGGCACCGGCTATTCTTCCCTGGCCTACCTCAAGCGCTTCCCGATCGACGAGCTCAAGATCGACCGCCTGTTCGTGCGCGGCATCGATCGCAACACCCGGGATGCCGCGCTGGTGTCGGCGATCATCTCTCTGGGGCACAGCCTGGGGCTGCGGGTGGTGGCCGAAGGCGTGGAGACGCCCGGTCATCTGAAGGTGCTGCAGAACGAGGGCTGCGATCTCGCGCAGGGCTTCCACTTCAGCCGGCCGCTGCCGTGGGCGCAGTTCGTGGAGGATTTTGGCGGGTCGGCCTGAGCGAGGTTCGCAGCCGGATCAAGGCCTCGCACCGCGTCCGCCCGCCGCGCTTCGCCCTGCGTGCAGCTTCAGCGCGAGGAGCGGGTGTGGAACGCGCGCCTTGCCTCGTGCACGCGCGCATCCTCGGCCTCCAGGCGCCGCCACGCCGCATGCACCGCGTCCCGGCCGTAGTGGCGCTCCAGCCTGCGTACGGTGAAGTGGCCACGGCTCACGTCCTGGAAGTGGTCCATGAACATCAGGTTGATCGTCGCTCCGGCTGCTGCACCGATGCCCGGCACCAGCATGCCGGCCGCTTTCTGCGTGAGCTGTACCTTGTAGCGCGCAGCCACCATGGTGATCAGCCGCGCCAGCGCGGGCGCCCCCTCGCTGCTCAGCCCCTTCTGCGCGAAATGGCGTGCCGCTTCCGACACCGTGCCCGCCAGCGCTGCCCGTACCGCGTAGTAACCCGATTCGGCAGCGTCGTCGCTGCTTGCGTTGCCGCCGAGCGCAAACACCTCGAGTGCGGCCAGCCGCACCCGCGCATCGGAGATGTCCTCGCCCTCGCCACGCGCGATGTCCAGGATGGCCCGCATGATGAGCACCGTCGACAGCGGGATCTCCACGGTCAGCCCGGCCACGCCGAAGGCGCCGCCGCCTGCGCCGCTCACCGAGCCGAGCAACTTGTGCAGCCGCGGAGAGGCCTCTCTGGGCGCGGGCTGCAGCGTGCGCGCAGCAGTGTCCATCGCCTTCATCAGCGCGTCGTGTGCGAGCGCGCCGACCTTGCCGCGCCAGCTCGCCGGAAGTCGGGCCATGCCCTTTTCGAGCGGGCTGCCGATGAAGCTCGACAGCCGCGCGGCCAGGCTGGGCCGTTCCAGCAGCGCCCTCGCCTCGGCCAGCGCGCGCAGATCGGTGTCGGTGAGAAGGGAGGAATTATTCATTGCGCTGCGGTTCCAGTCGGTGTGCTGCGTGGTCAGACGCACGCAAGCCGCGCGGCGTTCCCCGTGGTCAGGACGGTTTGCCCGTCTCGAGCGACTGCAGAACGGCTGCGCCCAGCACCGCGGCCGACTGCGCGCCCGAGACCGCCATGCGACGGTTGAGGATGAAGAAGGGCACGCCCTCGATCCCCTGCTTGCGTGCGCCGGCCGCCATGCGTTCGACGGCTTCGATGCTACCGCGACCGTCCAGCCACTCGCGAACCGTCTCGCTGCGCTCACCGCAACTGGCTGCGGCAATCCCGGCCAGCGTGTCGCGATCGCCGATGTCGCGGCCTTCCTGGAAGTGGGCGGCAAACAGCGCATGTGCCAGCGTCCGGATGCGCTCGGGCTTCTGCCCCTGGGCCTGGGCGCGGTACATCAGGCGGTGTGCGTCCAGAGTGTTCGGACGCAGTGTGATGCGCTCGAAGGCGTAGTGCAGCCCGTCGGCCGAAGCGGCTTCACGCACCTTGTCGAGCGCCGCTTCGGTCTTGATCGGCCCGCCGAACTTGCTTTCGAGGAATTCGCGATACGGCTCGCCTGTGGCGGGGGTGTCCGGGTTGAGGAAGAAAGGCAGCCAGTTCACCCTGGGCTCGAGGTCGGGGCGGGATGCCTTCAGTTCCTCCAGCGCACGGTCGAGCCTGACCTTGGCAAGAAAGCACCAGGGGCAGACGAAGTCGGAAACGAGGTCGATGTTCAGGATCATGAAGGGCTCCCGGATTTCAGGGGGGCTCCATCGCATGTGCCCCCGGTTACAGGAAGCGGGCGATGAAGCAGGGCTGGGTCGGATCGGCGTCCGCGGGCAGCGGCAGCCAGACACGACGGCCGCTGCCGGGAACGCGGTCGATGGCTCCACCGTCTGCAGCGAGCAGGCGTGCGAGCGGCTGCGCGAAGTTGCCGGCGGGTTGAACGAACTCGAGCCGGTCGCCTACGCCGAAGCCGTTCTTCACCTCGACTTCGGCCAGACCGCGCGCGGCATCGAAGCCGACCACCTCACCCACCAGCAGGCTGCGGCCGGACTCGGAGTGGCCGCGCAGGTAGTTCTGGTGCTCAGGGGTCGCGTGGCGCTGGTAGAAACCGTCGGTATAGCCGCGGCTCGCCAGGCCTTCGAGCTCGCCAAGCAGGCGTGGATCGAAGGGGCGACCGGCGGCTGCATCCTCGATCGCACGACGGTAACCCTGGGCGGCGCGGGCGACGTAGTAGGGGCTCTTGGTGCGGCCTTCGATCTTCAGCGAATCGACGCCGATCTCCACTAGGCGTTGCACGTGCTCGATCGCCCGCAGGTCCCTGGAGTTCAGAATATAGGTGCCATGCTCGTCTTCCTCGATCGGCATCAACTCGCCCGGGCGGGTGCCTTCCTCCAGCAGCCACACCTTGCTGCCACCGATGTGGCGCGGCCCGCCACCCAAGGCGAGGTTCGTCGCGGTGTGCTGCCGGTCGCGGGTTGCCGTGCCGACCGCGCCAGCTGCCTTCGGGTTGCCGATCGGCGCGCTGCCGCAGGCCTGTACGTCGCCTGCGCCATCTTCCCCGGCTTCATGCAGCGTGTAGTCCCAGCGGCAGGAGTTGGTGCAACTGCCCTGGTTCGGGTCACGATGATTGAAGTAGCCCGACAGCAGGCAGCGCCCGGAGTAGGCGATGCACAGCGCGCCATGCACGAAGACCTCCAGCTCCATGTCCGGGCAGGCGTCGCGGATCTCGGCGACCTCGTCGAGCGAGAGTTCGCGCGACAGGATCACACGCTTGACCCCCACCGACTGCCAGAAGCGCACAGACGCGTGGTTGGTGGTGTTGGCCTGCACCGACAGATGGATCGGCACCTCCGGCCACCGCTCGCGCACCATCATGATCAGTCCCGGGTCGGCCATGATCAGCGCGTCGGGCTGCATCGCGATCACCGGTGCCATGTCCTCCTCGAAGGTGCGCAGCTTGGCGTTGTGCGGGTAGATGTTGGCGACCAGGTAGAACAGCTTGCCGGCGGCGTGGGCCTCATCAATGCCCGCGGCGAGTGTTTCGAGCTGACCGAAACTGTTGTTGCGCACGCGCAGCGAATAGCGCGGCTGTCCGGCGTAGACCGCATCCGCGCCGTAGGCGAAGGCGGTGCGCATCATGTCCAGGGTCCCGGCGGGGGCGAGCAGTTCGGGGTGGCGCGGAGGTTTGGGCAGGGCGGGCATCGGGCGGCTGGAGCGGGCAAAACGGCATTCTACCCGTGCTGCCACGGATGGCCCGCGCGGCGGCGGGCTCAATCCGTCGGCTTCGGCCAGGCGGGCAGGCGCAGATCGAGCGCGACGGCGAGCAGGCGCGAGCCAGTCGCCGCGCCAATGCCGGAAAGGGTGGAAATCGGCAGCGGCAGGCCGACCGTGTCCAGGGCGATGAACACGCCGCATCCGAACAGCGCACACAGCGCATAGGGGCGGTGGTCGCTGTAGACCTTGGGGACTTCGTTGCACAGCACGTCGCGCGACACGCCGCCGAAGATCGCGGTGATCACGCCCATCATCATCGCCACCAGCACCGGCATGTCTGCGGCCAGCGCGATGGTGGCACCGGAGATCGCGAACAGCCCCAGGCCGCAGGCGTCGGCGAATTCCATCAGGTGGCCGCCGAACTTGTGGCGCAAGGTCTTCAGCCACAGCGGGGTGGTCAGGACCATGGCGAGCACCAGCCACAGGTATTCCTGGCTCTGGATCCAGAAGAAGGGCCGGCGATCGAGCAGGATGTCGCGTACCGTGCCGCCGCCGAAGGCGCTGACGAAGGCGACCGAAAACACGCCGACGATGTCCATGCGCTTGCGCGTGGCCTCGATCAGGCCGGACATGGCGAAGGCGATGGTGCCGCCGACTTCGATGGCGATGAGGAAGGGGTGCAGGTTCATGGACGCTTCACGCAGATGCGGGGCTGGTCATGTCTGCATGCTAGCGCGGCTGGGCGCCGCCGTGCTTGTTCCGTCTCGTCCCAGCCAATGCAGCATTCCCTGTGCCGCAGCCACGCCGGTGGCGAAGCAGGCCGTCAGCAGGTAGCCGCCGGTGGGGGCTTCCCAGTCCAGCATCTCGCCGGCGACGAAGACCCCGGGGCAGGCCTGCAGCATCAGGTGCGCGTCGAGCGTCTCGAAGCGCACTCCGCCCGCGGTGCTGATCGCCTCGTCGATCGGGCGGGTGGCGATCAGGCACAGCGGCAGGGCCTTGATGCCCACGGCCAGCCGTGCGGGGTCGTCGAAATCCGACTTCGCCAGGCATTCGCGCAGCAGGCCCGCCTTGACCCCCTTGATGCCGACCTGGCTTTGCAGATGGCTCGCCATGGAGCGACTGCCGCGCGGACGCCCGAGTTCGGCGGCGAGGCGTTCCGGACTGCGCCCGGGGGCTAGGTCAAGATGCAGCGTGGCGGCGCCGAGCGCGCGAAGAGTGTCGCGCAGGGGCGCAGACAAGGCGTAGATCAGCCCGCCCTCGATACCGGTCGCGGAGATCAGGCACTCGCCGGCGCGCTCGTGCACCGTTCCGCCCGCGTCCGTGCAGCGTGCGGTCACGGATTTCAGCGGTTGACCACGGAAGCGCTCGCCGAAATGCGCGCTCCAGCCTGGGCCGGCCGCGCCGGCGACGTCGAAGCCGCAGTTTGCCGGCAGCAGCTCTGCGACGTCCGCTCCGGCGCCGCGCAGTACCGGCACCCAGGCTCCGTCCGAGCCCAGCCTGGCCCAGCTTCCACCGCCCAGTGCCAACAGCACGGCGTCGGCTTCGACGATGCGTTCGCCGGTGGGCGTGGAAAAACGCAGCCGCTGGTCGGCGGCCGGCCCGGCCCAGCCCAGCCAGCGATGCCGCACCGCGAAGGCGACGCCGTGCGAGCGCAGATGGGCGAGCCAGGCGCGCAGCAGCGGTGCAGCCTTCATTTCGGTCGGAAAAACGCGCCCCGAACTGCCGATGAAGGTGTCGATGCCCAATCCGCGGGCCCAGATGCGCAGCGCGTCCGGGCCGAAGCGTTCGAGCATGGGCGCGATCAGCGCCTGCCGCGCGCCATAGCGCGACACGAATTTTTCCAGCGCCTCGCCATGGGTGAGGTTGAGCCCGCCGCGCCCGGCAAGGAGGAACTTGCGGCCGACCGAAGGCATGGCGTCGAAGACCGTGACGGCGAGGCCGGCCTGGGCGAGCGTCTCTGCCGCGATCAGCCCGGCCGGGCCGCCGCCGATGACGGCGACGTGCGGGCACGGGGCGAGCCCGCCGCAATGCGGGCGGACCTGCGGTCGGTCGCCGTCGGGTCGGTCAGGGCTCGACATGGGAACGTGGGGCGCGGACGGAACGGGGGGATCAGGCAAAGTGGCGATGGAAGCCCACAGGCACCGGCGCCTTCTGGCGGGCTGCGTAGTCGAAGAATACGATCCCGGTTTTGCCGCGCGCGACTTCACGCCCACTGTCGGCCTCCGACATGCGCCAGGCCAGGTCGCAGCCGTGGGCGTGGAAGTCCGTTGCGGCGAGCTCGATGCGCATCACTTCGCCATGGAAGGCTTCGGAGCGGTACTGCACGGCGGCATCGGCGACGATGATGCCGTAGCCTTCCACGTCCATTTCCGAATAGCCCAGGGACTTCAGGAAGCGCGCCCGCGCTTCCGACACCACGCCGAGCAGTTGCACATGGTCGAGGTGAGCCTGGTAGTTGATGTGCGAGATCAGCAGCGGGACCTCGGTGGCGAAGGGAAACTGTGCGGGCAGTTCGATACGGATGCGGGCCATGTCGGGCGGAGGCGTGAACGGAAAGAGGCCCGAGCGTACTGGTCCGGGCCTCTCGGGGGCAAGCGCCGCGCGCGGGCGCGACCTTTGCGCGGGGGTCAGGCCTGCGGCGGAATGCGCAGCACCTGCCCGGGGTAGATCTTGTCCGGGTGGCTGAGCATCGGCTTGTTGGCCTCGAAGATCACCATGTACTGGTTGGCGTTGCCATAGAACTTCTTCGCGATCGCCGAAAGCGTGTCGCCGCGCACCACGGTGTGGAACTGCGCTTCGGGCTCGGGGCGGGCAACCGACATGCGGTTTTCCACTTCGGCTACGCCGGCCACGTTGCCCGCGGCCAGCATGATCTTCTCGCGTGTCGCCTGGTCCGGAGCGGTGCCGGTGATCGTGACCAGCGACTGCGTCGCATCGAAGCTCACGCCCAGGTCGGCAGGTGCGAGCTTGAGCGCAAGGATGTAGTTGTGGATGGCCTCGGCTGCCTTTGCATTGGCAGCAGCGGGGTCGGTTGCGGGGGTTGCGGCACTGGCCGTGCCGGTGCCGAAGAGTTTTTCACCGGCTTCCTTGATGAACGCGAACAGACCCATTTGATTCTCCTGTGCTGGGGATATGCAAGATTGAGGATAACCCCCCAGCAGGGTGAAGATCCATCCAGCGCAGCATCCGCTCGCCCCGAAATGGTGCGCGCTCATCCATATTGGCTAATTCGTGCCTGTTTGATGCAGATCATGCACTGTATTGGTGGGTTTGATGCATAATTATGGCCAATCATTGCGATGGCTTCGGGTTATACCGAGGCCATCGCGTGCGCGTGTCCGTTAGTTTTCTCGTGTCCAACCAATCCATGGGTCCAACATCATGAAATATCAGTCCCTCGAGGAGTTTCTGGCCTACGTCGAACAGCGCAACCCTGGCCAGCCCGAGTTCTTGCAGGCGGTCAGCGAGGTCATGGAGAGCCTGTGGCCCTTCATTTCGGCCAACAAACGCTATGCCGAGCACTCCCTCCTCGACCGACTGATCGAGCCCGAGCGCGTGATCATGTTCCGCGTCTCGTGGGTGGATGACAAGGGTGACGTGCAGGTCAATCGCGGCTATCGCATCCAGCACAGTTCGGCCATCGGCCCGTACAAGGGCGGCCTGCGCTTCCATCCTTCGGTGAACCTGTCGATCCTGAAGTTCCTTGCCTTCGAGCAGACCTTCAAGAACGCGCTCACCACCCTGCCCATGGGCGGTGGCAAGGGTGGCTCGGACTTCGATCCCAAGGGCCGCAGCCCGGGTGAAGTCATGCGCTTCTGCCAGGCTTTCATCAGCGAGCTGTATCGCCACGTGGGGCCGGACACCGATGTGCCGGCGGGCGATATCGGCGTGGGCGGCCGCGAGGTCGGCTTCATGGCCGGCATGATGAAGAAGCTGTCGAACAATGCCGCCTGCGTGTTTACCGGCAAGGGTCTGTCCTTCGGCGGTTCGCTGATCCGCCCCGAATCCACCGGGTATGGCACCGTCTATTTCGCCGACGCCATGCTCCGTCACGCTGGCCGCGACATCAAGGATATGCGTGTTTCGGTGTCTGGCTCGGGTAACGTCGCCCAGTACGCGATCGAGAAACTGATGGAACTCGGCGCCAAGCCGATCACCTGCTCCGATTCGAGCGGCACCGTGATCGACGAGGCGGGCTTCACCCCCGAGAAGCTGGCGATCCTCATGGAGATCAAGAACCACTACTACGGCCGCGTGGCCGAGTATGCCGAGCGCGTCGGCGCTCGCTTCGAGCCGGGCGTTCGCCCCTGGCACGTGCCGGTGCAGGTCGCCCTGCCGTGCGCGACCCAGAACGAGCTCGACGGCAACGATGCCGCCACCCTGGTCAAGAACGGCGTCGTCGCCGTGGCCGAGGGCGCCAACATGCCGAGCACCATGGAAGCCGTGAAGATCTTCGAGCACAACGGCGTGCTGTATGCGCCGGGCAAGGCCTCCAACGCCGGTGGCGTGGCCACCTCGGGTCTGGAGATGAGCCAGAACGCGATGCGCATGTCGTGGACCCGCGACGAGGTCGACGCCCGCCTGAAGGAGATCATGCTCGGCATCCATGCCGCCTGCCTGAAGTATGGCGAGCGTGAGGACGGTAGCGTGAGCTACTCCGATGGCGCCAACGTGGCCGGCTTCGTGAAGGTCGCCGACGCGATGCTCGCCCAAGGCGTGGTCTGATCGAACGTCGGCTTCAGGTCGGCAACGGTGAGAGCGGGCTTGCCCGCGAAGCGGCTCCTGATCGGACGCTGCTTTGCGGGCAAGCCCGCTCCCGCGTTCACGCGCCGGACGTGTCCGCTCATCGGATAAACTCCGGGCCGAATCCACCTCTACAGGAGCTCTCCCGATGATCCAGGCCACCATCGTCCCGGTCACCCCCTTCCAGCAGAACTGCAGCATCCTGTGGTGCGATCGCACGAAGAAGGCGGCGGTGGTCGACCCGGGCGGCGACATCGACCGCATCCTTGCTGCGATCGACAAGCTCGGGGTCAGCGTGGAGAAGATCCTGATTACCCATGGTCACATCGATCACGCAGGGGGAACGGTCAAGCTTGCGCGCGAACTCCGCGTGCCGGTCGAGGGGCCGCAGGAGGAGGATCGCTTCTGGATTGAAGGCATGCCGCAGCAGAGCCAGATGTTCGGCTTTCCCGACGTCGAATCCTTCGAGCCCGACCGCTGGCTGCATGATGGCGACACGGTCACCGTCGGCGAGGAGACGCTGAAGGTCATCCATACGCCCGGGCACACGCCGGGGCATGTCGTCTTCGTACACGAGGGCGCCCGTTTGGCCATCGTCGGCGATGTGCTGTTCGCTGGTTCGATCGGTCGCACGGACTTCCCGCGTGGCGACCACCAGACGCTGATCCGCTCGATCCGCGAGAAGCTTTTCCCGCTCGGCGACGACATCACCTTCATCCCCGGGCACGGGCCCACCTCGACCTTCGGCGAAGAGCGCGACAGCAATCCCTTCGTCGGCGCCTACGGCTGAGCGCTGCCGCTCACGGCCGGCCGCGGGCGATGGGGGCGCGCGCATGCCCAGCCCGATTGTTCCCAGTCCAATTCCGGCGCAATATTCCCGTGTTGTGTGCGCCGTGGAAGCGCCCCGGTGCGCCTGGACAGGGAGAGTACGATGAGCAAGGACAAGAAGGGCCATCCGTGGCGGTTTTTCCGTTCGGGCGGTTTCGATCAGGTGCGTATCGAGACGGCGGACGACCTTCGCCACCTTGGCGAGCTCGACCAGAAGCTGTGGTCGGCGCTGGCCTGTCCCACTTCTGGGCTGGAGTTCGACTCCCGCACGCTGCAGTTGCTCGACGCCGACGGTGATGGCCGCATCCGTGTGCCCGAGATTGTCGCAGCGGCGAACTGGGTATGCGCAGTGCTGCGGGAGCCCGAGGTACTGTTCCGTGGCGTCGACGGCCTGCCACTGGCTGCGATTGACCCCGACCACCCGGAGGGCGCCCGCCTGCTCGCGACCGCGAGGAAGGTGCTGGCCTACCTCGACAAGGCGGATGCGGAGCAGATCGCGGTCTCCGATCTGACCGACACGAGCCGGCTGTTCGCTCCCGATCATCTCAACGGCGATGGCATCGTGCCCGCCGAACTCACCACCGACGCTACCCTCGTCAGGGCCATCGGCCTGATCATCGACGGCTTCGGCTCGGCTGACGACCGTAGCGGCAAGCCCGGCGTCGATGCAGAGCGCGTCAATGCCTTCTTCGCTGCGGCGCAGGCCTTGTCCGACTGGCAGGCGCAGGCCGAGGCAGACGCGGCGACCCTGTTGCCGCTCGGCGCGGACACCGGGGCCGCTGCCGCGGTTTTCGAGGCGGTGCGTGACAAGGTCGAGGATTATTTCACCCGCTGCCGTCTCGCCGCTTTCGATGAGCGCGCGGTGACGGCGCTCAACCCGGCCGATGCGACCTACGCGAGCCTTGCCGTGCAGGCGCTCGATGCCAGTGCCGAAGGCGTCGCGGCCCTACCGCTGGCCATGGTCGGGCCGGGACGCGCGCTGCCCCTCGAGACGGGCCTGAACCCCGCCTGGGAGGCGGGCATCGCCCGCCTGCGCGATACCGTGGTGCAGCCGGTTTTCGGCGTGCGCGAGTCGCTGTCTTGGAGCGAATGGCAGGCGCTCTCCCGGCGCTTCGACGCCTACCGCGCCTGGATGGCCGCAAAGCCCGCCAACCCGCTTGCGGCGATGGAGATCGCAGAGTTGCGCGTGCTGCTCGACAGCGGCGTGCGCGCTGCACTCGATGCGCTGATCCAGCAGGACCTCGGCGCCGAAACCGCTGCCGCCCAGGTCGACGCGCTCGAGCGTCTGGTGCGCTACAACCGCGACCTGGTGCAGTTGCTGCGCAACTTCGTGACCCTCAGCGATTTCTATGGAACGCGCGAGAAGGCGATCTTCCAGGCCGGTACGCTGTATCTCGACCAGCGCAGCTGCGAGCTCTGCCTGCGCGTAACCGACATGGGTCGGCATGCGGCGCTCGCACCCCTGTCCGGCACCTACCTGGTCTATTGCGACTGCGTCCGCCAGGGCGAGGCCCCGATGACCATCGTCGCCGCGCTCACCGGGGGCGATGCCGACGAGATGATGGTGCCGGGGCGCAACGGCGTGTTCTATGACCGCCAGGGGCGCGACTGGAATGCCAGTGTGGTCAAGGTGGTCGAGGCTCCGATCAGCGTGCGCCAGGCCTTCTGGTCGCCTTACAAGCGCATCGGTCGCATGATCGGCGAGCAGATCCAGAAGTTCGCCGCGGCGCGCGAGAAGGCCGTGGACGAGCGCGCTGCGGCGGGCGTTGCCGGAGCCGGCGCCAAGGTCGAGGCACCTCCGGCTCCGGCCCCCGCTCCGGCCTTCGACATCGCCAAATTTGCGGGGATCTTCGCCGCCATCGGCCTTGCGCTCGGCGCACTGGGCACGGCGCTTGCGGCCGTGGTGTCCGGCTTCCTGTCGCTGCCTGCGTGGCAGATGCCGCTGGTCGTCGTCGGCATCGTGCTGCTGATCTCCGGTCCGTCGATGCTGCTCGCCTGGCTCAAGCTTCGCCAGCGCAACCTCGGTCCGCTGCTCGATGCCAACGGTTGGGCAGTGAACACCCGTGCGCGCATCAACATCCCCTTCGGTGCTGCCTTGACTGGGGTGGCCGCACTGCCCGCAGGGGCCTCGCGTTCTTTGTCCGACCCCTATGCGGAGAAGGGCTCTCCCTGGGGCACCTGGATCTTCCTGCTCATCGTCGTGGCTGCTGTCGTGGCCGCGTGGCAGCAGGGTCTGCTGGCGCGCTTCCTGGGCTGAACGGCTCCCCGGTGGCATGGGGCTTCTGCCGACCAGGATCGGCTATGCTTCGGCCCCATGCTCGCCTTCATCCAGGTCCTCACCAGTGGAATCGCGATCGGCTGTGTCTACGGCCTGGTCGCGCTTTCCTTCGTGCTGATCTATAAGGCGACCGAGACTGTCAGCTTCATGCAGGGCGACCTGCTGATGCTCGGGGCCTTTGCTGCGCTGGCGCTCCACCTGGGCCTGGGGTGGCCCTTGTGGCTCGCTGCGCCCGTCGCGGTGGCTGCCGCCGGAGCGCTGGGGGCAGCGCTGGAGCGCCTTGCCCTGCGCCGCGCGATCGGGCAGCCGCATCTGGTCGCAGTGTTGCTCACTTTCGGCCTGGGGATGATGATGCGCGGCGGTGTGGCCTCGGTGCCGGCCGCAGCGCAGGATACCTATCGCCTGCCCTTTGCCGCGGATACGGTCGCGTTTGGCCCGCTCGTGCTGGCTTCCAGCCACCTCTGGGTCGTGGGCGCTACATTTCTCCTCGCAGGCGCGCTTGCGGCTTTCTTCCATCACACGCGCACCGGGCGCGTGCTGCGTGCCTGCTCCGAGGATGCTCGTACCGCGGCGCTGCTCGGCTGGCCGGTGGCACGCATGCACACGCTGGCCTGGGCGCTGGGTGCCGCGGTGGCGGCGGTCGCCGGACTGCTGCTTGCGCCGGTGACCTTCGTGCACCTGAACATGGGGTTCATCGCGCTCAAGGCGTTCCCCGCCGCAGTGCTGGGCGGACTCACCAGCCTGCCTGGGGCGCTGCTGGGCGGCGTGTTCCTGGGCGTGGTCGAGGCGGTCGCCGGTCTGGTGCTGCCGGAAGGCGTCAAGGACATGGTGCCGTATGCGCTGCTGTTGCTCGCGCTGCTGCTGTTTCCGCAAGGGCTGGGTGCTGGGCGTGCGGCCCGCGCCAGCGTGTGAGACCGAGGGTGCGGGGCGCACTGCTTCCTGCTTCATGCCGGCGCATGGATGTGCGTGACGTGGCGCGTGCGGCGCTGCCGTGGGCCCTGGTGGCCCTGGTGGCGGGGTTGGCGCTCGGTGTCGACTACGCGCTAGGCAAGGCCACCCTGGTGCTGACCTATGCGATCGCAGGCCTGGGTGTGGTGATCGTGGTTGGCCAGGCGGGGCAGATCGCGCTCGGTCAGGCAGCTCTGGTAGCGCTGGGTGCCTACACCCAGGCGGTGCTGGTGCGTCATGGCGTGCCGGCCCTGCTGGCGGTGCCGGCGGCGGTGCTGGCCGGGGCGCTGGGCGGCGTCCTCGCGAGCCTGCCTGCGCGCCGCCTCGGCGGGCTCTATTTCGGCATGAGCACGCTCGCCTTCGCGCTCATCGTCGAGGAGGGCCTCGCTCGCTGGGAGTCGGTTACCCATGGTGCGGCGGGCATGGCGGTCGCGGCCTTCGGTATCTTCGGCTGGCAAGCTACTACGACAGCGGCGCAGGCGCTGGTGAGCCTGGCTGCGCTGTTGCTGGCGCTGCTGGCCTGCCGACGCCTGCTGGATCTGCATCATGGTCGGGCGTGGCGGGCGGTGCGCGACGATGAGGCGGCAGCAGCGGCCTGTGGCATTTCGCCCGCAGCGACCAAGATGCAGGCCTTTCTGGTCGGCGGTGCGCTGTCGGGGTTGGCAGGCGCGCTGTACGCGCACTGGATCGGCTTCATCAGTCCGGAGCAGTTCGGCCTGGTGTTCTCCTTCGAGCTGCTGATGCTCGCCTTCATCGGTGGTGCGCGCCGGCTGGCAGGCGCAGTGTGGGGGGCGCTGGTGATCGTCGCCATTCCACCGACCATCGCGCTGCTGCGCGATCTGCTGCCGGGAGAGTGGGCGCGTACGGCGGGGCTCGAGACGGTGGCCTTCGGCGCGGTGATCGTCGCCGTGGTGCTGCTGCGCCCGGCCGGTCTCGCCGGGAAGGATTGAGCGCGGCGCTTGAATTTTGCGTTGCAGCAGACGATAGTTAGAACTTCCCTGCAACGCCCTTTCCGGAGCCCGAACGCGATGAGTGCCTGGAGTTGTCCCCACGATCTGAACGGAATCTGCCAGCGGGTACGCGGCGCGATCTGCGAACCCGGCATGCGCGGCTGCGAACTCGAAGGCAAGGTGCGTTTCGCGCGCGAGGAACTGAACCAGCCGAGAAAGCCGGTGAAGGCGCCTGCTGCCGATGTCCGGCCCGAGCGCACGCAGGCCAGCAAGGCCGTGCCCGCGCCGCGCCGCCGTCTGCCCTTCTGAGCGCGGCGTGCGCACCGGTACTTCGCCCCACTTGGCCTCAGCCCGTCTCCACTTGCCTCCAATTGCATCCACTCGCCGCAGCTTCCGGAGCCCGTCCTTCATGAGCCTCCTGCGCCGCCTCGCGCTTCCGCTCTTCGCCAGCCTTTCCATGCTGAGCTCGGCCCCGGCCGTCGCAAGCGACGAAGACATCGTCGTCGGCACCATTTCCGACCTCTCGGGCCCGATTGCCATGCTCGGTGTGCCGGTGCGTGACGGCATGCTGATGCGCTTCGACGAGGTCAATGCCGCGGGCGGCGTGCACGGCCGGCGCATCCGGCTGGCGGTCGAGGATGCCGGCTACGACCCCAAGCGCGCAGTGCTCGCCGCGCGCAAGCTGGTGCAGCACGACCGGGCCTTCGCCTTCATCGCCAACATGGGCACGCCCGTGGTGATGGCCACGATGCCGATCATCGTCGATGCGGGCCGTCTGCACCTGTTCCCGTTCTCGCCGCACCGGGCGACCTACGAGCCGCTGCATCCGCTCAAGTTCCAGAACTTCGCGCCCTACTACGATTACATGAAGGCCGCGACCGCGCACATGGTGCGCGAGAAAGGCTATGCGCGCGCCTGCCTGCTGTACCAGGACGACGACTACGGTCTCGAGGTCATGAAGGGCGTGGAAGCCGGGCTGAAGCAGCAGGGGCGCGAACTGGTCGAGCGCACCAGTTACAAGCGCGGCGCGACCGACCTCTCCAGCCAGATCGCGCGACTGCGTGCAGCGCGATGTGAGTTCGTGGTGCTCGCCACCGTGGTACGCGAGACGGTGGCCGCGATGGCCGAGGCACGCAAGATCGGCTGGGAGGTGGACATGCTGGTCACCGCCTCGGGCTATTCGGCGCAGACCCACGAACTGGGCGGCGACGCGGTGGAGGGGCTGTACGGTGTTTCGGTTCTGCCTCACCCTTACGCCGAAGGCGCCCGCCCCGAGCTTGCCGACTGGATCACGCGCTATCGCGCACGCTTCAACGCCGAGCCCAATGTGTGGAGCGTGATGGGCTATACCCTGGCCGACCTCTTCGTGCGTACCGCCTCGGCCACCGGACCCGCGCTCACGCAGGAAGCCTTCGCGCGCACGCTGGAGCGCATCACCTTCCCGCCTGACTTCTTCGGCAGCCCGGCATACCGCTTCAGTGCGGAAGACCACCTCGGTAATCGCCATGGTCGTCTTGCGCAGATTCGAGGTGGGCGCTGGGTTCCCGTCACCGACTATCTGGAATGATCCGGTGAACGCGCCCGCCACCGTCACCGTTGCCTTCACGGGGGCTTCCGGTCTGCCGTACGGGGTGCGCCTCGTCGAGTGCCTGCTGCAGGCCGGCTGCAAGGTGTGGCTGCTGTATTCGCAAGTGGCACAGATCGTCGCGCGCCAGGAGATGGACTGGCAACTGCCTGCGCGCCCGGCCGAGGTCGAGGCCGAGCTGTCCGCGCGCTTCCATGCCGCGCCGGGCCAGTTGAGGGTGTTCGGCCGCGAGGAGTGGTTTGCCCCGCCGGCCTCCGGTTCCAACCCGCCGGACGCCATGGTGGTCTGTCCGTGTACGATGGGCACGCTGGCCTCGATCGCCAATGGTCTGAGCCAGAACCTCATCGAGCGTGCCGCCGACGTGGTCATCAAGGAAGGCCGCAAGCTGGTGCTGGTGCCGCGCGAGACGCCGTATTCGGCCATCCATCTGCAGAACATGCTCGAACTTGCCCGCCTGGGCGTGTGCATCCTGCCGCCCAACCCGGGTTTTTACCACCACCCGCAGACGGTGCAGGATCTGATCGATTTCGTCGTCGCGCGCATCCTCGACCAGCTCGGCGTGCAGCATGCGCTGATGGCTCGCTGGGGCGAGGCGCGCATCGGGCCGGTACAGGCGTGCTGAGCCTGGCGCTGCGGCGCCACTGGAGAACACCATGAGCGAGGTCTGCGAGCGACTGCCCCTCTTTCCCCTCAAGACCGTGCTTTTTCCTGGTGGCGTGTTGCCGCTGCGCGTCTTCGAGCCGCGTTACATGGACATGGTGACGGGCTGCATGCGTGAGGGCGGCAGCTTCGGCGTGTGTCTGATCGCCGCTGGCGAGGAGGTGGGCGAGACGGCGGTCCCGCACCCGGTGGGTACCGAGGCGTGTATCGAGGCCTGGGACATGGAGCAGGCCGGTGTGCTGAGCCTGGTCACGCGTGGCGGGCGGCGTTTCCGTGTCGAAGATCACGAAGTCGAGCGCGATGGCTTGTTGGTGGCGCGCGTGCGCTGGCTGGATGAGACGCCTTCCGGGGGCGTTCCCGAGGCGCAGGCCGAGGTGCTGCCGCTGCTGCGCGCGATCGTGGCCGAACTCGGCGAACGCCTGCCGCCTCCGCACCGCTTCGACGATCTGGCCTGGGTGGGCGCGCGCTATGTGGAGTTGCTGCCGATTCCGCTGCTCGCCAAGCAGAAGCTCCTGGAACTGGATGATCCCCTGAGTCGTCTGGAGATCGTGCAGCAGTTCCTGCGCGAGCACGGCCTGCTTTCGAACACCGCCTGAGGGCGTTTGGCCGGCGTCATCCCAGCGTGAACAAACCGGGCGCGGAGAGGGCGTCTACGATGCGCCTTACTGGCGCGGGCAGCGCGGCGCCCTCTCGAGCGTCCAGCGCCAGCCATTGCAGCGCTGCTGCGTCGGCGCACAGGGGGGGCCGAGTTGCGGAGCGGATCAGGACGGGCTGCAATTCGAGCACGAAATGCGTGAAGGCATGGGTGAACGGGGTGAGGGGCGAGGGCTGCGCCCGCTCGAGCCCGAAGCGTGCCATCGCCCAGGCGCTGATATCGTCTGTGGTGTCCGGTATTTCCGGTAGCGCGAGCAAGCCGCCCCAGATGCCGGCAGGAGGTCGGCGTTCCAGCAGCACGGCGTTCTCGTGCAGGATCACCGCGTAGCGCGCGCTGCGCCGTGGTACTGCTTTCTTCGGGCGCGGGGCGGGCAGTGTGGCTACGCGGTCTTCCCGATAGGCCACGCAGTCGCGCTGGAACGGGCAGTGCGCGCAGGCCGGGCGGCTGCGTGTGCATACCGTGGCACCGAGATCCATCTGCGCCTGGATGTAGCGGCCGATGTCGCGCTCGGGCAGCAAGGACTCGGCCAGGGCCCACAGGCGCTCTTCGACCGCACGTTCGCCCGGAAAACCGTCCACGCCGAAGAGGCGGCACAGCACGCGCTTGACGTTGCCATCGAGGATGGCGACACGCTCGCCGAAGGCGAAGGCGGCGATGGCGGCTGCGGTAGAGCGCCCAACCCCGGGAAGGGTGGCGATCGTGGCGGCCCTGTGCGGGAATTGGCCGGCGTGGTCGGCCATGATCATGCATGCGGCACGGTGCAGGTTGCGCGCGCGGGCGTAGTAGCCCAGCCCGCTCCAGAGCGCCATGACGTCCTCGACCGGCGCCACCGCCAGGCTGCCTACGTCGGGAAAGCGTGCGAGGAAGCGCTCGTAATACGGGATCACCGTCTCCACTCGCGTCTGCTGCAGCATGATCTCGGACAGCCAGATGCGGTATGGGTCGCGACCGTGCTGCCAGGGCAGGTCATGGCGACCGTGCGTGCGCTGCCAGGCGCACAGGCGGTGGGCGAAGTCGTTCAGGCGAGGGATATTCATGCGTGACCTGCGGTGGATCGGTGATGGGGTTCTCGACGCTGCACCCCCGGGCAGGGATAATCACGCGTTCTCCAACATTCCAACGACGCGCTTCCGACGTGTCGGCCATTCCCCATGACCCAACAGCATCCTGCGGACGAGGACTTCTCGCGCCGCTTCCGTAACGCGCTCGGCATGTTTGCCACCGGGATCACCGTGGTGACCACACGTGGCCCGGGTGGAGAGCCGATCGGCCTTACGGTCAACTCCTTCAATTCGGTATCGCTCGACCCGGCGCTGGTCGTCTGGAGCCTGTCGAACAGCCTGCCCAGCAAGCCTGTGTTCGAAGCCTGCGAATACTACGCGATCAATGTGCTTGCGGAGGACCAGGCAGAGCTCTCGCAACGCTTCGCCAGCCGGCTCGACGACAAGTTCGACGGTCTGGCGTTTGACGAGGGCGTCGGCGGTGTGCCGCTGCTGCGGGGGTGCTGCGCCCGCTTCGAATGTCGCAACACCGTCCGCCACCCGGGGGGGGACCATCTGGTCTTCATCAGCGAGGTGCTCGGTTTCGAGCGTCACGAGCGCGCGCCGCTGATCTATTTCGGCGGCACCTATCGGCGCTTGGCTGCCTGAGGGCGGCGCGGGCCGGTTTCACTTGCGCTTGCGCGCCGTGTTCTTGTCGACGAGCTCGATCTCGAAATCGCGCGCCGGGTCCAGCGCCAGCGCCAGCATCGACAGGCGCAGGCGCACGCCTTCTTCGTCCTCCGGCTTCTCGCGGGGCGTCAGGGCTTCGCGGCAGAAGGGGCCGTCGGGGTGGAAGTTCCACGCTTCGGGCGGCACCATCGCGCAGTCCGTGATCGCGCCATCTTCCACCTTCACCCAGCACAGCAGCACACCGCGCGCACCACTTACCCGTGCCAGGCCGATACCTGGCCCCGGCGCGCTGACGTCGCTCAGTGGGGCGACCTCGTCGCTTTCGGGGTGGCGCATCCGGCTGGCGCAGTCGGCCAGGTCGATTGCGCGCGCGAACAGGCGCGCCGAAACTCGGTGGCCGCGGTCGAGCAGCAGCTTGACCAGCTGCGAGGCTGCATGTCGGGCAAGCGCGCCGGTTTCGGCGGGTGAGCCCCCGTGGGTGGGGCGACGGACGAACTCCTCCGTCGGCCAATGTCCGGCACTGGCTGTCCAGGCTGCGGCGCTCAGTGTGCCGAGCAGCGGAACGGTGCTTTCTTTCGCGGGCGTCGCCGCGCCCAGGCTGATCAGCGCGGCCATCACCGAGCTCAGGCTGCCGCCGGCCTCCAGGCGGTCGAGAAACTCGCCGATGCCGTGCGGCATGCGGATGCGGGTGAAGAAACCGGCGAGCAGTTCGCGCGCCACCAGATCGAGCACGTCCCCGCCCAGCGCCATCGCGTTTTCGGCGTCGGCGCAATGCATCAGGCGGCGGTGAAATTCGGTGTAACGGTTGTGGCGCGGCTCGAAACCGAGCCGCGCCGGCCACGCCAGCAGCAGGCGGTGCAGATGCGCATCGATCACCTCAGCGGCGAGCCAGCGCTCGGTGGCAAGGGCTTCCTCGCGCCCCGGCGCAGGCTGCCCGAGCGCAGCGGCACAGGCCAGGCGAACCGCGGTAGCGTGCGCGCGCGGGCTGATGGGCGCGTGCGCCTGCGCATGCTCGACAGCAGCTTCCGGGGTCATGCCGATCAATGAGCGCCCCATCCAGGCCACCTCCGGGAGTGTGACCCGTACGGACGCCACGACGCCCTGGCGATGGGTCGCAAGGATGTGAATGCGGTCGCTTGCCATGGCGGCTGGGGTGTTCATTGTCTGTTTTCGCTCGGAGGGCGCGGATAGCCGAAAGGATACCCCCATGACGACCCGATCGGTGACGCCGATTGCTGCATAGCAGCAATAAAAAATACGCCACACTCATGTCGAATGTCACGGCAGAACATCGTGAAATGCCCCAGAATCCGCGACGGTGCTAGAATCCGGCGAGTAGATCGGACTACCCAAAATCCCACTCACACCAATCGAGGAAAAGCATGAACAAAGGTGAATTCGTCGAAGCCCTGGCTGACCGTCTGGATGTTTCCCGCGCACAGGCCGACCGTGCGCTGTCGGGCGTGCTGGACATCATCGCCGAGCAACTGGGCAGGGGCGAGAAGGTTGCCTTCACCGGCTTTGGCTCTTTCGAGGTCTCCAAGCGCGCCGCCCGCACGGGTCGCAACCCGCAGACCGGCGCCACGATCGAGATCGCCGCATCCAGCGTGCCGAAGTTCACCGCTGGTGCAACGCTCAAGGCCGCGGTCAACAAGTAAGCGCATTCCGGACGTTCCGGGGGCGACTCCGGCTGGGCGGGCCATACTTCGGGTATCGGCCCGCTTTTTCGTTCACGGCTGCCCCGAAGCGCTCCCCGATTTCCCTTGCCGGGCAAGGCCTTGTTGGCGCTTCGCGGTAAAGATTTCTGCACCTTGGCTGGAAAAGCCGCTATACTTGCCGTGTTGTGCAATGCAGCAAAGGGCCGTATCCATTCCGCTGCGGATGAGGACATCCGCTGAAAACCGGCCCAAGGGACTGTAACCACAGCCCCATCGCCCCCGACCTCCCGTCGCCGGTTTCTCCTGAAACCGAGCGTTCCATGCGTTCTTCAGATCGTCTGGCTGCGTGACAACCGGTTGGTGCCGATGCGCGGTCCTTCTCCGACGCCGTCGCAGATCGACCGGCCACGCCCGTCGCGTCCGTCATGCAGCGCTTGCCGCTGCGATACCGTAGCCGGTTTCCACCGGTACGGCGCGATGCCTTTGCGATCCGTCTCCCACGGATCCCGATCCGTCCCACCGCTTGCCGGTGCGGACAGCAAGACAGGAAGAACCATGACTTTCCAAAGCCTCGGCCTTGCCGACGAACTCCTCAAGGCCGTCGAGCAGACCGGTTACACCACCCCGACTCCGGTTCAGCTCCAGGCCATTCCGGCAGCGATCGCGGGCCGTGACCTGCTCGTTTCCAGCCATACCGGCAGCGGCAAGACCGCCGCCTTCACCCTGCCTGCCCTGCAGCGGATCGTCGGCCGTCGTCCGACACCGGGCAGCGGCCCGCGCGTGCTGGTGCTGACGCCCACGCGCGAGCTCGCCCAGCAGGTCGAGAAGGCGGTGCAGACCTACGGCAAGGCGATGCGTTGGCTCAACACCGCCTGCCTTGTCGGCGGTGCGCCGATGTTTGCGCAGGTCAAGCAGCTCCAGCGGCAGTGCGATGTCGTCGTCGCTACGCCGGGCCGCCTCCTCGACCACCTCAACCGGCGCAAGATCAAGCTCTCGGACGTCGAGGTGCTGATCCTGGATGAAGCCGACCGCATGCTCGACATGGGCTTCGCTGAGGACATCGACGCCATCGTTGCCGCGACCCCGGGCAAGCGTCAGACCCTGCTGTTCTCGGCCACGCTCGATGGTGTGGTTGGCAGCATGGCCTCCCGCATGACGCGTGATCCACAGCGTATCGAGATCGAAGTCGCCAAGGAAGACCGCGGCCAGATCGAGCAGCGACTGATGTTCGCCGACGATCTCGGCCACAAGAACCGCTTGCTCCACGCCCTGCTCGGTGAGGACGGGATGAACCAGGCGGTGGTATTCACCGCCACCAAGCGCAGTGCTGATGAACTGTCGCTTTCCCTGCAGGAAAAGGGCATCGCTGCCGCCGCCTTGCACGGTGACATGCACCAGACCCAGCGCAACCGCACCCTCGACCGCCTGCGCCAGGGCCGCATCGGCGTGCTGGTGGCGACCGATGTCGCCGCGCGCGGCATCGACGTCGCCGGTATCAGCCACGTCATCAACTTCGACCCGCCGCGCCAGGCCGAGGACTACGTGCACCGCATCGGCCGCACCGGCCGTGCCGGTCGCGACGGTATCGCAATCACGCTGTCCGGTCCGCGCGAAACGGGTCTGATCCGCGCCATCGAGCGCTTCACGGGCGGCCGCCTCGAAGTGCACACCATCGCCGGCATGGAGCCCTCGCCGCGCAAGCCGTCCGGCCCGCGTCCGGGCGGCAATGGCGGCCGTCGCTTCGGCAGTGGCGGTGGCTACGGTCGTCCGGGTGGCAACGGTGGCCGCGGCTTCGGGCGCGACGGCCACCCCTCGCGCAACGAGCGCAGCCACGGCGGTCGCTCGGACCGCGGCGCGCGCGGCTGATCGGGCCTGCTGCCCTGGGCCCCGGCTGGACCGGGGCTCAGGCAGCGAGCATCAGCGCACCGGCGCCCGCAACGAGGGTGCCGGCCGCGCGCTGGACCGCACGCCCCAGCGGCGTTTCGGGCATCCAGCGTGCGATGGCATAGCCGGCCGCATGCAGCAGCGCGGTAGCGAGCAGGAAGCCGACCGCGTACGCCATGAGCGTCGCTTCTCCCATCTCCGCATGGTGTGCGTTGCCGTGAAACAGCGCGAATGCGGTCATCAGCGACACCCCCGCTGCCAGCGGCAGACGGGCAGCGAGCGCGATCAGCAGGCCGAAGACGAGCACCGAGGCGGCAATCCCGGCCTCCATACCCGGGAGCTCGGCCCCAGCGGCCCCCATGACTGCACCGATCAGCATCGCCAGCATGAAACCGGCGGGTAGCATCCAGCGGCTTGCGTCGCGCTGCCGCGCGGCATACACGCCTACGGCGAGCATCGCCAGCAGGTGGTCGAATCCGCCCAACGGATGAGTGAAGCCCGTGAAGAAACTGGCCGGATGATGCCCCGGATGGGCGAGCGCTGCGCTCGATGCGCCGATGAGGGCGGCGGCAGTGATTGCGAAACGGATCTTCATGCGGGTTCTCCTGGACTGTGGTTTGGTTGCGTCGGCATCAGGTAGCAGTCAGCATTCCCTGACGCTCGATGAAGTCGATGATCTCGGCGAGGCCCTGACCGGTTTTCTGATTCGAAAAGACAAAGGGGCGAGCGCCGCGCATCTTTCGCGCGTCGCGGTCCATGACCTCGAGCGAGGCACCCACCAGCGGTGCCAGATCGATCTTGTTGATCACCAGCAGATCGCTGCGGGTGATGCCGGGGCCACCCTTGCGCGGAATCTTGTCGCCGGCGGAGACGTCGATGACGTAGATCGTGAGGTCCGACAGCTCGGGCGAGAAGGTCGCCGCCAGGTTGTCGCCGCCGGACTCGACGAAGATGATGTCCAGCCCCGGGAAGCGCGTGTTGAGCCGGTCGACCGCCTCGAGGTTGATCGAGGCGTCCTCGCGGATCGCGGTGTGCGGGCAGCCGCCGGTCTCGACGCCGATGATGCGCTCGGGCGCCAGCGCCTCGCTGCGCACCAGGAACTGGGCGTCCTCCGGCCTCAGCCGTCATTCACCAGCGGTGCCCTGTGCGGCCGCAATCCGACGGTTACCCGTCGCTCAGGCGCTCGGGTGAGGCGAGCGTCAGCTTCGCCATCGAGCGAACGAGAACTACCGACCCGTTTCAGTCACCGGCGCTGCAGGGAAGCGGTCGTGCAGCGTGACTGGCGGGGCCAAGTCGGATGCGCCGTCTTGGCAAATTTTGCCAAGCCAGCTAATCTGCGCCCATGAGCACGATGAACATTTCCTTGCCCGACAGTCTGAAATCCTTCGTGGATGAGCAGGTGGGCGAACGGGGCTATAGCACCAGCAGCGAATACGTTCGCGAACTGATCCGTAAGGATCAGGATCGTCAGCGCTTGCGTCGAGTGCTGCTGGCCGGCGCAGCCGCTGCGCCGGCATCGCCGGCTGATTCCGCTTACTTCGAAGGTCTGCGTGACCGGGTACGTAAGGCTGCCAAGCCGGTTTCTCACGGGTGAAGGTCAAACCCGTCGTTCCGCGTGATCAGGCCAACCAGGACGTCGACGACGCGATAGCCTACTACCTCGAAGAGGCTTCCTCATCTGTTGCGCTCGGCTTCATCGACGCACTGGAACAGAGCTATACCCACATCGCCCACTATCCTGGCACGGGCTCGCCGCGCTATGGGCATGAGTTGGACCTTCCTGGCCTGCGCGCCTGGACGCTGTCGCCCTACCCCTACCTCGTCTTCTACGTCGAACGACCGGACCACATCGATGTCTGGCGCGTACTCCACGGCCAGCGCGACATTCCCGTCTGGATGCAGGACCCTGACGCCTTCGCCTGACGCAATCGCTCGGCCCTCCAAGGGCAAGTTCTCACGGTCCGCTTACCGGAGCTCCATTCCAGTGGCAGGTCCTAGCCGGCAGTGTGAGTTTCCGGACTTCGCTGACAGCGGACCTTGGCCTGCTTGGCGCGCGTATCGAATGTCAGCTTCTTGGCGCGGCCTCGTACTCACGCTTACGGCCAAGAGCGGCCGGTCGCCACCTGATCCGGATAGCGGCCATCCCGGGAAGGCGGTATGCTTTATGTCCATGTGCTACATCAGCCGCAACAGCTAGTCCTGTAATCAATGCACGCTTCACTTTAAGAATGGAAAACTCAAGCAAATGGCGTACACAACTCGCTTCCGACATTATCCGTGATGGGCTGGCAGTTGAACTAGTTGCAAGAAATGGTGAAGTCGTAGCAGAGGTTTTTCGCTGTGATGCAAACCATACCGTTTCGGTCAGTATTTTTGTGGAGGCATTACCTTTGCTAGCCATGGAAATACTGCTCGCACAAGCCAAAGAGCGACTTGATCCATTTGAAGATGGCGTTCCACTCTGTCACGCATTTGGAAATTTATAACCACTCACTGAATCGGGACGCTTGCCGTACCCACTGAGATTTTCTTAAGGAATTACAATGATGAGTTACATTATGCGAATGCTAATTCTTGCACTGATCTGTCCAGGATTTGCTTACGCACAGCCAACTTCAGAGGCTTTATCAACAGTGAAAACACTGTTGGAGGCCGTGCGCACGGGGGAGGCGATAACAGTCGTTAATCTCACTCACCCGAAAGTCCACGAGTTGGCTGGCGGGCGCGAAAAAATGCTCTCGCTCTTAACAGAAACGTTTCGATCCGCGAAGGCTGCTGGCCACAAACTCGACAAAGTGGTCATTGGAAAACCTTCAGCGCTCGGACGTGATGGAGAACAGGTTTTCCTCTTTGTGCCATATATTGGGGTGTCGAGTAACAAAGAGCGCTCTACAACCATTGAAGCTTTCTACCTCGGCATCTCAGCGGACTCTGGACAGACCTGGAGGTTTGTAGATGGCTCGCGAATGGATCAAAATAACATTAAGTTATTTATTCCTTCATATTCTGGCACCCCTCCATTGCCGAGAACGAAACACACGATCGAGCAGAATTGAGGCCGAACCTTGTACTCAAGTGCCACGTCAAAAGTGCGCTTTGGACGCCCACTCTGCTCCACATGGAATGACGGCTTTGCCCGAAGTTCAACGACAACAATGGGTCGTCAGCACTCGGCGACGAACGGCTGCTTCCGGGAAGCGAAACTTCAACGACAACTTTCCGGCGACGAACTCGAAGAGACGTCAGTCGCATAGCGACCCACAGCGGACGTTCGCTGAGGTGAATGCTCAGTGGCTCGTTGCCGAGGGAACCCGCCATTTGCGTGCGACACTTCGGCATCCGCCGTTCTGTGGTCTTACGTGGTCTTGTGATTGAACGTAACGGCATTAACTGTCCCACTGTCTCGCCTAGCCCGATCGAATATGGATGCCCCTTTTCGGGCGAGTGTGCCTTGGCCTAAAGTAGCGATCACTGAAGGAATCGGAGACCAGCCCGCTTCATTCCTCCATATCTCTAGTTGGGCGAAATCGCAATCCTCATGGCACTCTACGCACAGCAAGTTTCCGGGTCCTACGCCAAGCGATATATTCCTCGGCCGTCTTGGCATGTTCGCCTGATTACAGGCCTCGCAGCAATAGGTCACGTTACCGACTTCTTCACGACTACCTTTGGCTATTGGGGTCATGCGATCCAGGGGGGGGGCCTTCCACCAAGAGGGTTTCTGTAGATCTCTGTCCGTGTACCAGGGCCATCGCACTCGAATGACATGGCCTTTCTGAAATTTGCCGAAAAAGTGGTTCACGTTCAATAGGTTATGCAGCCATCTTGTGAACCCTCTCAA